>JAGDCJ010000009.1 GCA_017958565.1 Opitutales bacterium | reverse complement strand
TTCCGAAAAAATACCACCACCGTTAAACACCCCGCCAAAATCGACTGCACCAACAAACTCCCCATCCCAGGATCTAAGTAACCTACCATTTGGCACTACCGTAGAAAATATGTATGAAATATGCAAGAAAAATTGATCCAGATAAATGTTGCGTTTTTAGAAATTTTATTTACTATACTTTTTGCGCCATTTGATCTCCCATATGTGCATATAATTCGAAACCGCGAGTGGTATTTTCAAGCAAGTCGTTTGCTAGCTGTACGCAATTGGGTTCAAACAGGGTGAGAATCGTTGAGCCGCCGAACAAAAAATACCCCTTTTCGTCGCCTTTTTTCACCAACGTGTTTGGTCGGAAGGTTTCGCGTACGCTTCCGATGCAGCAAGCACCGATTTCGATCAAAGCGATGGTTCCGCAAGATATCGATTGAAAGAGGGTAAGCCAGCGCTTGTTTTCGCCCAAAATTTTCCAGTTTTGTTGTAACGCAAGGGGATGGACCGAGTACAAATAGCCATTGATGCATTGCGTCGATTGCGCAATTCCGTCGTAGGGAAAATGAAAGCGATGGCAATCGACGGGCGCTAGCCTGCTGATCACACATGCGCCTTGATGGAATTTTTTGGCAAGTTCTTCGCTTTGTAAGAGTTGAAAAAGGTTGAAAGCGGTTCCTTTGATAAAAAATTGCTGCGTGTCGGCAATGGTTTGGAAACCTAGGTGGCGGCCATCGCAAGGGAAAACCAATGCACGAGGGTCGTTGCAAACCGGCCGTAGGCCTGGTTTTAACTTTCGGTAAAAAAAATCGTTAAAATGGCGGTAATCTTCCGGTTGCTTTTCAAATAGGCTCAAATCGATGTTATATTTTTTTGCGAAAGGACGAATGTTTTTTTTAGATACGCGAGTGTTCATCCACCATCCCATCAGTTGAGAAAACCAAGCGCGTTTGAAAAAAGCGTGTAAAATGAAAGATCCAAAGCGTGTTTGATAAAGCCAATGAAGCCAAAACGCACCAGGAATTTTTTCTTCTTCCATTCGTTGGGTGTACCGATGAAAATAGTTCACAAGAGGTTTTTTGTTGAATGAAAATCGGGATTCGTTACACTTCCCGTTGCGTTTTGGCGGTTAATTTTTTTTCCAAATATCGAGAAAGTCGCGTAAAAGGAAGCCCCAATAGTAGATAAAACAGAACCACAATGAGGCCGAAGGAAAAATAATCGAAATTTTCTGCGGAAAACAATTGATAGGTGCGGCTGAGTTCCACAAGGGTGATCATGGATACCAGGGAGGAATCTTGGATTAACATGATAAAATCATTGGTGATGGGCGGAAGAACCGTTCGAATGGTTTGCGGAAAAATGACGTACCAAAGCGCTTGCAAGTGGGTCATCCCTAAGGCACGCGCGGCTTCGATTTGACCGATGGGGATCGAAAGAAATCCCGCTCGATAAATTTCTGCTTCGTAAGCGGAGTAATTGATTGCAAGTCCCAGTACGCCCGCGAGAAAAGGGCTCATGCACACCCATTGCGAAAAGGGTTCCGGCAGGTAGGGTGCGCATTTGGGTAATCCGTAAAAAATAAACAGCAACAAGATCATAAGAGGCGTTCCGCGAATGATTTCGATCAATGTTGCAACGAGGCACTGAATCCATCGAAAGCTATACGTGCGCAGTACCCCTAGAAGGAATCCTGCTGACATTGCGAGAAGCATTGCGCAAAAAGAAATGCGAAGTGTCAACCAAGCGGCTTTTGTAAAAAAAGGCAGGCTTTTTAGGTAAATATTGCCGGTGCTTGTTTCGGATTCGATATCCGCGAGATATTGTTCAAGCTGCGTGGCACGCGTTTGTGGGGTTTGGGACGTATTAAAGTAGGTGGCGGTTTGTTCATTCCACAACCCCCAACGTTCGTAAATGGAACGTAAGGTACCCTGTTGTTTTAAATGATCAATTGCGGCGTTGAGTTGAGCAAGTAACACTTGATCTTCTGCGCGTACCATGATGGAAAATTCCAGACGCGAAATCGGTTCCTTCAATAACCGCACGTCTTTTTCAACCGATGCATAATAAAGAGCCTCTGGATGCTCGGTTAAGACGCAATCGAGGCGGTGATTGTTTAAGTCAGCATACGCCTTTATTTCATCATCATACAGAATCGTTTGTGCATCGGATAACCGACGAATGGCATTTTGTTCCGCCTTGGACGCTTTTAGAATGCCGATTTTTTTCCCGTTGCAATCCGAAAATTGCTGAATGGGTGAGTTTTTCGCAACGGTTGCTTGGATAAACGTGATGTAGTAAGGTTTGGAAAACGCGATGCCCATTTGGGCAGCCTTCTTTTTTCTCCACACGTTGCGTACCACCGCGTTCATCAAGATATCGTACTGTTTTCGCTGAAGACCAGCTACCAACATTTCCCAATCGTTCGGGCAATATTGTAGTTCTTTCCCCATAAATTCCGCAATGGCCTTGGCGATTTCATATTCAAATCCCGTCAGCTTTTCTGGCTTTTTAGGGTCGAAAAAAATATGTGGTGCGCCACCTTGTCCATCCGCTCCCCAACGAAGGACCTCCTTTGTGGCTTTTGTTGCTTGTGCGGATACAACCAAGCTGATGCAAGCGATCCAACCAAAGAATATTGTTTTCAAGCGATACATCCGTCTTTTACATGAATTTTTTCAAAAATTTTCGCGTACGTTCGTCTTTTGGCGAGATAAAAATTTCATCTTCGTCGGAAATTTCAATAAATTTCCCTTGTTCCATATAAATGATGTAATCTGACGCATCTTTTGCAAAACGCATTTCGTGCGTTACGATGATTTGTGTCATACCTTCGTGATCCAAATCGCGCATGACTTCCAACACTTCATCCACGCGGGTTGGATCAATAGCCGAGGTCGGCTCATCATACAGCATTACTTTGGGAGATAACGCTAAAGCACGCGCGATGGCCCCTCGTTGTTGTTGCCCACCGGATAATTGCGCTGGGTAACGGTGTGCAAATAGCCGCAGTCCTACTTTATCCAAAAATCGAATGGCAATGTCTTCTGCTTCTTCTCGAGATTTTTTTTGCACAATCCTCGGCGCCAGCATCACATTTTGCAGGAGGGTTCGATGAAAGAAGAGGTTGAAGGATTGAAATACCATCCCGACTTGTTGGCGTAAGGCATGCGTTTTTTTGTGAAAATCGCGATCGATAGGAGAATCCAGTGTTTTGCGAGAAAGCGTAATATTGTTGATTTGAATACAGCCGATGTCGAAGATGGCCATTCCGTTTAAGCAGCGCAAAAAGGTCGATTTGCCACAGCCGGAAGGGCCAATGATCGACACCAAATCTCCTTCCTCAATGGTTACACTGATATTATCTAACACCAGCTCTTGGTGGTAATATTTGACGAGATTTTGAACTTGAATGAGCGGTTGAGCGGCCGACAAGCCTAGCCCCGCTGCTTGATGCGATGCATTCGCTTCCATAGATGTCCGCCCCTTGATTCCATTGTTCAATTTTTGTTTTGCTCAACAAACCTGGAGCGAGTGAAGGGGCTCGAACCCTCGACATCTACCTTGGCAAGGTAGCGCTCTACCACTGAGCTACACTCGCAAACAATGTTACCGTGCATCGTTTCACCTATACCGTCAAGATTTTTTTCGAGAACGTTCGTTGGTTTTTTATCAAAAAGAAGAGCGCTGGTTGTTAGAGAAAAATATTGCGATGAATGGTTCGGAATCTAAAGTAGAAGAAGATGGAAGCAGCGTTTCAGCGTACGTATGATGTGTGTGTGATTGGAAGTGGCTTGTCGGGGCTTACGGTTGCAAACGGTTTAGCGAAAATGGGACATTCGGTTTTGCTGCTGGAACAACATTCGCAATTGGGAGGCTTAGCTGCTTATTTTCAACGTCCTGGTGGCTTTACGTTTGATGTATCATTGCATGGGTTCCCGGTGGGGATGATAAAATCTTGCCGACGATATTGGAACGCAGAAATTGCTGATTCGATCGTTCCGTTGCCCAACATACATTTTATGAATCCGCAGTTTCAATTTGGGACCACATTCGATCGGGTGGATTTTACCGATAAACTGGTGCATGTTTTTCAAATTCCAGCGGATACGGTGGAAAAATTTTTTCATCACTTGTGCGGCATGAATTTTTATGACTCGGATCATCGAACCACCAGAGAGTTGTTTGAGGAATTTTTTCCCAACCGTCCCGATGTTCATCGTTTGTTACTGGAACCGATTACCTATGCGAACGGTTCGACATTGGAAGATCCGGCGATTACGTATGGAATTGTTTTTTCAAATTTCATGAGTCGTGGGGTGTATACCTTCCGGGGTGGAACGGAAGTTTTGATCCAAAAAATGACGCATGAGTTGCAAAAAAACGGTGTAACGATCGTCAAACGTTCGTGTGTCGAAAAGATTTTTACGCAGAAAGAGGAGGGAATTCCGACGGTGGTTGGTTTGCAAGTTAACGGTGCAACGGTATCGTGTAAAGCGATTGTTTCGAATGCGAATTTGAAGTCGACGATTCTGACGCTTTTGGATGCGAACGAGCTAGACAGCGGTTTTCGAAAAGAAGCCGAAAGAGTGCGTTTGAATAACAGTTCTTGCCAAGTGTACATCGGATTGAAAGAAGGTGCAACGCTTCCCGATATAGGGGACTTGATTTTTACTTCCGAGGAAGAGCGTTTTTCCAGTGCTGCTTTAAAAGAATTTCAAACGAAGAGCCGAACGTTTTCGATCTATTATCCGCGAACTCGTCCACAAAGCAAAACACCGCGTTATACGATCGTTGCTTCCACGAACGCAAATTGGAGCGATTGGGCAGAGTTGTCGGAAAGCGCGTATGCATCTGCCAAGCAAGCGTTACAGCAACAAACGTTGGATGCACTGGAAGCGCTTGTTCCACAGGTCAGTAACCAAATAGGTTGGATCGAAGTAGCCACACCGCGTACATTTCAACGTTACACGAAGCATGAAGAAGGCGCTTCTTTTGGGACGAAATTCGAAGGGCTGAAAGTTTCGATGGACTTGCCGAAATACGTGCATGGTTTGTATCATTCGGGTTCGGTCGGAATTATCATGTCTGGATGGTTGGGAACCATCAATTATGGAATGATTACCGCCGACAAAGTGGATCAATACCTGCGCACCTTTTCTTCTTGATGAATGTTTGTGCTTTACAGAAAAATCTCTTTTCAATCAAAATAAGCGTGGAAAATCGATGAAGCAGGTTACTTTACGTTCCTATGGGGTTTGGTTCATGGGGGCCTTGTTTTTTTTGTATGAATATTTTGTACGAGTGCTTCCCAGCGTTTTGGACAAAACAACCAATTCGCCGTTAACGACGGTTTCGATCAGCTCTTTAGCGACGGCTCTCAGTACGTATTTTTTGATTTATTCGCCGATGCAATTGTTCGTAGGGCCCTTGTTTGATACGTTTGGTGGAAGAAAATTGTTCCTCATCAATTGCCTGCTGTTGTCGCTCGGATGCTTGCTCCCTTTAATTCCTTTTGGCTCCCTATTTTTCTTAGGAGCCGGTCGGTTTGTGATGGGGTTTTCTTCCGCTTTTGGCTTTGTCGGAGTGATGTACTTGTGCGCCACCTGGTTCCCGCGAAAACATTTGGCCATGTTGTCCGGCTTAACAACTGCCCTCGGTTTAGTAGGAACTATTTCTTCGCAAGTTACCTTTTCGTACCTCCATACAACCTATCAAGCAATTTGGGTAAGCGCTTGCCTATTTGGTTTGTTGATCACCCTGTTGTTGTTTTTCTTTTTACCGAAAGATCCACATGGGGTACAACTAGACAAAAATCTTTGGAAAAATTTGAAAAAATGCCTATCGCATGTGGCGAAAAAGCCGGGAGCATGGGTCAGTGGAATCATCACGGGAGCACTGTACATGCCTTTTGGCGCTTTTGCAGATTTATGGAGCATTCCCTATTTTACCAAAGTTTGCCACTTTACCATGGTTGAAGCGGCTCAGTTGGTTTCTATTTTAAATATCAGTTGGGCGATTTCTTGCCCAATCATGGGATGGTTTTCCGATGCCATCCATTCTCGCAAAAAGCCGTTGGTGATCGGTGGGATTGCAAGTGGCCTTTGTTTTTGCCTGTTGTTAATGGTGACCAACGCTTCGTTTATGATGATTGCCTGCTTGATGGCGCTTTTAGGAATTTGTTGTGGTGTTCAAGTAATTGGATTTGTTGCGTGTGCGGATTTAAATCCAGAAAACATGAGTGCAACTTCGGTTTCCTTTAACAACATGTTATGCATGATCCTTTGTGGAATAGGGCAGCCGATGATTGGTTGTGTTATTGATCGTTTTAATCAAACACACCTGTTGGCAGAATCTTACCGAGTGGGTTTATCTGTTGTAGCGATTTTGATCTTTGTGTCTGTGGCTTTATTTGGAGTTTTTTACAAAGAAAAGCGTACGTGTTAAGCGTTTTTGAGAAGCAGCGCGGTTACTTCAAAAAAGTTCGCGCAGCAAGCCTCTGCTTGGGTGTTGCAGGGGATGGGTGTAAGCAAAAGGGTGTGAATATGCGCCGAACACCCTGATTGCACATCCGTTTCTTTATCCCCAATCATCCAGCAACGGTCGGGTAGGAGAGAATAATCGCCCAAGCATTCTAAGATGAATTTCGGAGACGGTTTTCGGTATTCGCACGGTTGCTCGGGTGTACCAAGCGCTAAGCAGGTGCGTGCAAATAAATTTTCCCCTAAGCCGATAGTTTGTAGCATTTTTTGATTGCACGCCTCGACGGCTTCCAACGTGCACAAGCCGCGGCGTATTCCGCTTTGATTCGAGAAAAGGAAAAACAGCCAGCCTTGTTGATGAAACTGTTGTAATCCTTCGCGCACCCCTGGCAGTAAACGCACTTTTTGAGGATCCGCTTGGTAGTGCAAATCCTCTATGAGCGTTCCATCACGATCCAGAAATAGTGCGGGAGGAGGAAGCGACATACGATAAAATTTCTTCGGGGGTCGTGGTGGCCGTTCCCACCTTTCGAACCACGATGCCCGATAATAAATTGGCAAAATGAGCTGCTTCCAGAGGAGATTTGTCGGCGCAAAATGCCACCGTAAGGGCCGCAAGGGCAGTATCACCCGCACCTGAAACATCAAACACTTCTTTGGTCGTAGTGGGGACTCGATATTCTTTTTGATGGGAATCTACCAACGCAATTCCTTCTTCCCCTAAGGTAATCGATAAATACTGCACATCATGTTGCTGAAAAATGGCTTGAGAAACTTTTTTTAAGGGAAAACTTTCACGAGGTCCCGCATCGATTTTAGCCAATTGCAAGGCTTCTTGCCGATTGGGTTTCAACAAATCGATTCCGCGGTAACAAAGGGAATTTTTCGGCTTTGGATCCATAGCAAGGAAAAAAGAAGATTGCTGTTTATGTTGTACCAATTGATCGAGTAACGGTTGCGTCACGCTTCCTTTTGCATAATCCGATACGACGATTGCCGAAAACGACTGTTTCTGTACCCAGGCTTCAACGCGTTTGGTGAAAGCAGCAGCTTGTTCGGCAGAAAGAGGCGTTTCTCGATCCAGCCGGCAAATTTGTTGATGCTGCGCAATCACGCGCGTTTTGACAATGGTTGAAATTTGGGATGAAAAATTAGCGTCATCGCAGGTAATTTGATGCTGGTGTAGCAATCGCTGCAGGGTATGACCTGCTTCATCCTTTCCAATCGCTCCTAAAAAAGTCACCTGCGCGCCTAATTGTTGCAAGTTGAGGGCAACGTTACAAGCCCCACCCAAACGATAGGTATCGCGCTCAATGGCTACAACGGGAATGGGAGCTTCCGGTGAAATCCGGTGTACTTCTCCCCATACATAATGATCCAGCATCCCATCACCCAGCACCAAGATTTTTAACGATGGAATCGCTTGTAAAAGGGAAGAAATAGACGAAGCATCAAACAAGCTACTCATGTAAGATGCTTTCTTTTATGAAAAATTGAAACACCCGTCAAGATTGGCTTTGTATGCAGCCAATTCCTAGCGATCTACTCTTCGAAGACAATTTGTTTATGATCCTTAATATAAGGGATGTTTGTTCCGAGGAGGTGGTTAAGGATGAAGCGGTAGAGGTTGATGAAGGTCAAGTTTTGAGCGTCTTTTTTCCAAGAATCGGGCATATA
>JAGDCJ010000008.1 GCA_017958565.1 Opitutales bacterium | reverse complement strand
TATATGCCCGATTCTTGGAAAAAAGACGCTCAAAACTTGACCTTCATCAACCTCTACCGCTTCATCCTTAACCACCTCCTCGGAACAAACATCCCTTATATTAAGGATCATAAACAAATTGTCTTCGAAGAGTAGATCGCTGATCAATAGATCGCTAAGAATTCCCCTTAAGTTTTATCGTGAATCATCCGGTCGTTTTCTTCCTTTTGCATAAGAACAAAGAAAGCAAAGGATCATGACAATGACCAAAAATCGCAAAGCAAATTCATAATCAGCTGTTTGGTACATTCGCAACCCTTGCGGATTCATTGATCCGGACCAATGATGATCCAAAGAAAACCCGACCCATTTTTGTAAGCACGGCTCTCCCAGCATACCGATACAATTGATCCAGCTGATCAAAAAACCGGAAGTTTGTGGGGTGGAAAGATGAGCGCCGAGGGTGAAGGCAAGCACATCCGCTGCCCCAAACCATCCGATCAAAAACAGCATCACTTGCAAAAATGGCAGATCTAGCCAATGGCTTCCATCGATCAAAATGCTAAAGAGGATAATCAATCCGGCGCAACACAAACGCACCCCGATGATCATTTTTGTGTATGTAACAAAAAAGATGGGCAGAAACAATTCCCCCAAAACCATGCCGATCGAAATAAGCTGCGTTACATTGACTGCTGCCTGTTCGCCCAAGCGGTATTTGGTCATCAAAAAGCTGGGCCCCCATAGCTCTGCCAAGGTCATTGCTACGATGTTGGTGCCGATGATAAAGAATGCGTACAGATACACCTTCCCGTTCATCACAACCGAAGCCACTGTTTCCCGAAAACGTGGGCTGCAAGAATGAGGGGATGGGGAAGATTTTTTAGGGAACAAAAACCAACAGCACAAAAAAAAGATGATTGCCCCCAAATACGTTAAGTGATTGGCTGCTACACGCCAATCATGCTGCTCGAGGCAAATTTTTTTTAACCACGGATTCCCAACCACAGTCGAGAGGGTAAACATGCCGGTAATACCGATAAAAATTCCACGAAGTTTTTGTGGGAAGGTATCGGCAACCAATTTTAACGCACTCATGTACGCGGGTGCCCCGCCCACTCCGGTTAAGATTCGCCCCCATAAAGCCATTTCATAGGAAGAAGCGTTGGTAAACAGATACTGCCCGATCAGGCACACCGCAAAAGAAAACAGCACCATGCTTCGAATGCCGATACGATCCATCGCAATCCCAAACGGGATTTGCAAAACACTGTAGGCCAACATACAAACCACGCCGAAATTGGCGAATTGGTTGGCATCGATTGAAAACGTACTGCGAATTTCGTTGGTAAAAGCACTTGGGCAGCACCGCAACAAATATTGGTAGGCAAAAAACAACGCCAGCAGCAACCAATGTAAATACGTTTCTCTGCTCACATTGTTACGGATCATCACTCGATCTTACATGACCAAAACCCAGGAATTTTGTCAATGCAAATGCGGACTTCTTTCGGTTTTTTCAAAAAACGAAAAAAATTTGATCAATTTCTTGGGTTTTTTGATTCCCGCAGCCCATAGCTCAATACCAAACAAACCGCGGATAAAATCAGCAAAATTTGCATCGCAGATGCATAATCAGACGCTTGATACACGCGCAACCCTTGTTCATTGAACACCGTTGAGCCTTGTCGATGAAGAGAAATGCCGATCCATTTTTGCAGCAGTGGCTCGCCCAACATTCCGATGGAATTCAGCCAGCTAGCGATCAATCCGGAGGTATAAGGTGTCGAAAGTTTTGCGCCAATGGCAAAAAACAGCATATCGACCGCTGAAAAAAATCCGAAAACCAGCAATATGCTCGATAAAACGAAGGGTGAAAGGTTCCCCGATCCGTAGATAAGGAACGCAAAAATCAATGCTAATACCCAGCAACAAACGCGTACGCCTTGCTTCATTTTTTTCATAAACATTGTAGGAAGCAGCATCGAACCAACCAACATTCCGGCGTAAATCAATTGAACGTACGCAACCGCCTGTTGTTCCGAAAGGCAGTACTTAGCTCGTAAAAAACTGGGACCCCACAAATCCGCCAACGCAACCACCGCCGTATTCGTTCCGATAATTAAAAAGCCATACAGGTAAATTTTCGGATTCGAGATAACGGCCATCCAGGTCTTCCCTAAGGGGTTTGTGTTGCTTAAAGGAAGCGTTGTTCTTCGGGACAAAAACAAAAAACAAAACAGGAAAAGCAAGGCTCCAAAACCATTGAAAATGTCCATAACCGATTGCCAAGATTGACCGGGAGCTAAGCTGCATTTTTTCAAAAGCGGATTGCAAAAAATCACCAAAGCAGACCCAAACGCCCGCGTGCATCCGATAAAAAATCCTGCATGAAGGATCGAAAATTGATCCGCAATCACTTTTACCGCGCTCATGTACGCCGGGACCGCTCCAATGCCCAACAGCAACCGTCCAAACCGTGCGATTTCAAACGTCGATGCGTTCGTAAATAGGTAATTCCCAGCCAAGCAAATTCCAAAAGAAAACAGGACGGTACGCCGAATGCCGATGCGATCCAACACAACCCCAAAGGGGATTTGAAGGCAGCTGTAAGCCAGCATGCACCACGCGCCGAAATCTGCAAAACGATCCGCATCGATATGGAACGTTCCGCGAATTTCGTCTGCAAACGTGCCGGCACAACTGCGAACGGCATATTGGTACCCAAAAAAAAGCGCCAACAACAACCAATCTCCGTAGGCTTGCAGACTCGTTTTCCTTTCCATCTTTCTTAGTAAGAGAGATGCAGGCTCAATCGGCAATGATTTTTGAAACCTCACTCGCGAGGCGCGATCGCTTTGCGGCGCAAGCAACAAGAGAGCACGAAGCAAATGCACACGACGAGAAACATAACGCCAATGGCGGATTCGTAATCGCTTGCTACGTATACATGAAGCCCGTGTTCATCCAACAAACCGGACCAGTTACGCGCCAACGCTTTCCCGATCCATTTTTCTAAAATCGGCTCTCCGAGCATCCCGACCGAATTAATCCAGCTGATAATCATACCGGACGTCTTCGGATTGGACATTTTCGCCCCTAACGTACAGGCCAAAATATCCGCTCCACCAAAAAATCCGACCAAAAGCAGCAGGGCTTGGACCATCCATCCGGGAAGGGTGGAAGGGCCATAAATGAAAATACCAAAAATCGCTGCTAAAAACGCGCAACTCACGCGAATGCCCCAAAGGACTTTTGCACCGGAATGGAAAATCATCGGCAAGGCAACAGAGCCGGTTAGCATCCCTATTTGGATCCATTGCACGTAATTGACCGCTTCTTGTTCACCCAAGTTGTACTTTGCGTTCAAAAAGCTTTTGCCCCATAAATCCGCAAGCGTGGCTGCTAAGATGTTGGTTCCAATCACAAAAGCCGCATAAAGGTACACTTTGTATTGAAAGGCCACGTGGAGCAAATTTTTCCAAAAATCCGATGAATCTTTGGTATCAGGCGGCAAAGTTTTCTTGCTTCCCGATGGACTGGGTCGTAACCAAAGCACGCAAGCAATCCAAAGAAGCAACCCGGCTACTTCGAGGTCAAAAGCAGGGAACCGCCAATCTTGATGCGCCAATCCTACCGCTTTCAAGCGCGGTTCAAAGGCAGCCACAGCAAGATTTCCCATCGCTCCGGTAAGGCCAATGAACAACCCGCAAGATTTTTCGCAAAAAGAATCTGCCACCATCTTCAACGCACTCATGTAACCGGGAGTGGCACCAATTCCTAATAACGTTCGTCCCCACAAGGCACCTTCAAACGTCTGCGCATGGGAAAAAAGGTACTGCCCGATTACGCATAGCGCAAAGGCCATCAAGACCAACCGACGAATCCCTACGCGATCCAGCGCGATTCCAAACGGAATTTGCAAAAAACTATACGCAAGCATGCAATAGGCACCGAAATCCGAATACTGCTCCGCGTTTAATAAAAACGTACGGCGGATTTCGCTGGTAAAAATCCCTGGATATCCCCGCAATAAATATTGGTAGGAAAAAAATAAGGACAATAAAAGCCAATTCACATAGGCTTGTTTGGAAGTTTTCATCTTTGTATTCATATTGTTTTTTCGTAAAAATGTTTTCGGAAAGTTTTTTCCCAAATATTAAACGCAAAGTAACCAGGTTACTTTTGCGACATTACGTGTTAGAAAATGAGAAGCCGCTTATAAAACGCGGCGGAAGCGATTGAAACGATGAAAACGGCGCACGCACAACCGGCTTGGATCCAGAAAAAGAAAAGACCCAACTTGAGTACCTAGAAACTCCTTCATCATAGTTTAATAGAAAAATTTTACACAACCGCGTCAAGAAGAAAAATGGCAACCTTACCGCAGCATTTTTGCCAATTGTTTCCCAAACCAGTGCGCAAAACGTTCTCCCGATTCAATATCTACATGCTGATTCCCAAGCGGTCTCATCGATAAATATAAACTCTTTGGTTGCTCCAGCCAACGATAGCCAGCGTTTTCAACCATTTCCCTTAGATGTATCGACTCAAACCATGTATGCTCAATTTCTCTATATCGAGGACAAGTAGGTGCATGCAATACAATACAATCAATATGATTTCTTTTTAGAAATTGGATATTTTGTATGAAATCGGCACAGTTATCATGAACATTTATCTTGGGACTAATATTCAAATGGCTTTCCTTCGTACGGAAGATATAAAAATTCTCATCATAATATTCTATAGGCCTACAATATACTCTATAATTGCTTTTTAAAAAAAATATAGCCTTTATTATTACGTCAATGTCCTTAGTAAGGGATGTAAGTAAGGACAATAAACAATAAAAATCGTTCTTTTTTTTCTGCAAAAAAACATAATCTAAAAAATACACAAAAACTCGCTTACCGTTTGGGTCTAAAAAACGCATTCCATGCTTAATGATCGATGGGTGCAAATACCCCCCCC
>JAGDCJ010000053.1 GCA_017958565.1 Opitutales bacterium | reverse complement strand
CATTATCGATGAAATGGCTGCTATGCCCATTTGCTTTTTTGGTATGCAACCGTACATGCAACGATATCCCGTCTGGTGGTTTATGATCGGAGGGTTTCTCCTCTTTCGTCTTTTTGACATCGTAAAACCGTTCGGGATTGCACAACTGCAAAAAATCCCTGGCGGAAAGGGAGTTGTTATGGATGATGTCGCCGCTGCGGGTGCAACTTGTCTCTGCCTTCATATCGCCGTACTTCTGCTGCGATAACGCCTTTGGAGTTCGAATGATTCTCCCAACTGCTTCAAGAAACAAAAAATTCTTCCTTCGCACAAAAAAATTTATGAGAATCGTAGAGATACATCGGTACAAATGATCCGGTAGGATTGGTACGTTTTTTTAAATGGGACTTTCGATAAAAATTTTGGGAAGCAGCAGCAAAGGTAACTGTGGTTTATTGCAAACCGACCATGCGTGTTTCTTGATCGACGCCGGTTTTTCGAAAAAACAAATTCAAGCGCGCTTGCAAGCGTACGGGATCGCTCTCTCGGATCTTTCCGGCATCTTCATCACCCATGAACACCAAGACCACGCAATCGGCCTCAAAGCCTTACGCCAACTTCCGGCCGTTCATTTTTACGCCAATTCCAACACGGCGCAAGCAATCGAAACACGCTATCCTTCGTCTTTGAAAGCCACTCCATGGCCATGGTCCGTATTTACGACCGGCGAACCGTTTTTCATTGATTCCCTCTCCGTACAACCCTTCCCACTTCCTCACGATGCTGCCGAACCGGTTGGGTTTTTATTCCGATCGGGGAATGAAAGCCTGGCATGGGCAACCGATATCGGGCATATCAACGAAACGGTTGCGCAAGCACTCGCACAAGCCGACACGCTGGTAATCGAATCGAACCACGATGAAACGTTGCTCTGGAAGCATCCAACCCGGCCGACCTCTTTAAAAGAGCGCATCGCGCAAGGGCATTTGTCGAACGCAGATGTTTTTTCTTTTCTGCAACATTCGCAACATGCTTGGAAAGAAATTTACCTTGCACATGTCAGCGCCGAATGCAATTCGGCAGAAATTCTTCAAGCGCTTTTTCAACCATTAGCGCAAACGAAAGGTTTTGCCTTGCACATCATGGACCCGCTAGCATTGTAAACAACGTTCGTGAAAAATTTCTGGTTATTGGGTGGGCTCATCCTTCTATGCTTTCTCCACATTGGAACAAGGCCCTTAGCGCATCCCGATGAAGGGCGTTATGCCACCATTGGGTCGGAAATGCTTCGAACCGGCGAATGGATCGTCCCGCACTTGAATGGGCTGGTTTATTTCGAAAAACCGCCTTTGGGGTATTGGCTCATCGCGCTCGGGCAAAAAATCTTTGGCCATACCCTTTTCGGAGCTCGATGTTTCAACGCAGCCGCTTCGATCCTTACATGCCTCTGCTTATACCTTTTTTGTAAACGATTTTTATCGCCTACCGTCGGATTTTGGGCAGCCCTCATGTACGGGACCGCCGCTCTCCCGTTTGGGCTCAGCCAAATTCTTACATTGGACAACTTTCTAACGCTGTTCGTAACTGCAACCTTGTTATCCTTTGCTAGTGGATTTTTGGAAGAAAATCCCCAATCCGCACGAAAGGATTTTTACCGCGCCTATATTTTTATGGCCCTCGCGGTTTTGACCAAAGGATTGATTGGAATTGTACTACCAGCCCTCATTGGAATCCCTTGGTTGCTCATGACCCGATCCTTTCTCCAACTGTTCAAAACTCCCCTGGTAAAAGGATGGCTGTTGTTTTTCCTCATCGCTGCGCCATGGCACATAGCCGTACAACATCGCTACTCCTGTTTTGCGGAATTCTACTTTTGGCACGAACACTTTGAGCGGTACCTCACGAACGACCACAATCGGAACCAAGTATGGTATTTTTTGCCCACCGCCTTTTTATTGGGATGCCTACCGTGGACCTTTTTTTTGCCTCGTTTCCTTCGCAATATTTGGAAACATTCGATGGGAAAAGAACGAGCGATCCTTTTATTTTCTTTCTGTTGGGCCATCGGCACCTTGCTGTTTTTCAGCTTTTCGCATTCGCAACTGATTCCTTACATTTTACCAGCAATTCCAGGTGCTGCCCTTTTTTTCGCTTACAGTTGGAATCAGCTCGATCAATCGAAGCTTTCACCGGAATGCTCTCTGTGGTCTTTGACGTTTCTAGCGGCCGCCAGCTTAGCTCTTCCCATTCTCCACAAACGCGCAATCCTACCGGTCCCTTCCTCTCTTTTAACAACCCTGCAAATCCTTTTGTTCCTCGGTGGATGCATCGGGTTTCTACAAGCCAAGCATCACGCACGATCTGCCTTTCATACCTTATGGACCACCTTCCTCTTGATCGAGGCCCTACTGCCATGCTTTATGCCTTTTTTTCAACGGTGGGTCGGAAAAACGATTTGCGAAGCGATCCAGCAGCAAAACACAAAACCGCAAGATGTTTTTTGCGCCTACGGGTATTTTAGCGACTTCCCGTTTTATCTCAATCAAACCGTCGGTAGCATCCATTACATTGAGGAGGAACATCGCTTTGCTTGGCTCCGATACGGTTGTAAAAACTACTTATCGCTCCAAAACTTTCAAGAACGATGGAAACAACCTGCTATCTGTTACGCCGTCGTCAAACAACCCGATCGGTCAAGATTCGAGCAGGAGATGGGAATGCCTTCGCTTGTTCCGTTGACAGAAGATTCCTTTTTTGTATTTTATAAAAACCAGCCGTAATGCTTTCCAACCTCCTTGAACAAAAGGTTCCTCAGCCCGAAATTTCCACCAAAAAGATGCCGCATCCGGAATTATCCATCGTGATTCCCGCTTACAATGAAGAACCGAATGTCGATGAACTGTGTTCTCGCTTACTCGCAGTGCTAGAGGCCACGCACCGAACCTTTGAAATCGTAGTGGTCAATGACGGCAGCCGTGATCACACCTTGGGCAAATTACTTCAATGGCGCGAAAAATATCCTTCTCTCTTCCGCATCCTCGATTTTAACAGCAATTTTGGCCATCATAACGCGCTATGGGCAGGGTTTGAACATATTCGCGGTGACTGGGTGATTTCGATGGATGCAGACTTGCAAACCCCTCCCGAGGAAATTCCCAAATTGCTCGAAAAAATCGACCAAGGGTACGATTACATCGGCAGCTGGCGATTAGGGAAGCGGCAAGACGCGAAGTGGCGCGATTGGGCTTCCAAAATCGACAATCGCTTTCGCAGTCGCATTACCGATATTCGCATGACCGACCAAGGCTGCATGTTGCGCGCATACAAACGCTCCATCGTAGATGCGATCATACATTGCGGCGACTATACCGCTTTCATTCCGGCTCTTGCGTATAAATTCGCTGCTCGTTACACGGAAATTGGTATGCAACATGCCCCGCGCTTTCGAGGGAAAACCAAGTACGGACTGTATTACCTATTGCGCACGCATTTCGACCTCATGACCGGATTCTCACTGGTACCGCTTCAAGTTTTTACGCTGTTCGGGTTTGCTTTGTCCGGCGGATGCTTTTTGCTGGTATTGTACATGATCGGCCGACGAATCTTTTTGGGACCAGAAGCCGAAGGAGTATTTACCCTCTTCACCATTCTCTTTTTAATGGTAAGCGTTGCCATTGTTGGCATCGGCCTGATTGGCGAGTATGTAGGTCGTACTTATCAAATCGTTCAAGGTCGCCCTCGGTATATTTTGCGCCAATTGTACGATACACAACCGAAGTCGTAATCGAAGCATCGGGTCAAAGGCATCATAGCTCAGCCAAATTGGTAAAATAAACTTGCATACCCACAAAATTCCCTCAATCATAAAGACATTATGAAACCAACGTATTCACCCTCAAAGCGGAAACGTGCACGTATGTGCGGTTTCCGTGCCCGGCAAGCAACCAAAGGTGGACGCGGTATTTTATCCGCTCGTCGCCGGAAAGGCCGGCGAAAATTGTGTCAAGTTTAATCTGCGGTGAAACGTGAGCATCGATTGCGCAAAAATCATGATTTTCAGCAATTATACCGAGAAGGATGTAAGGTACGATTGCAAGGGCTGGTGGTTTATGCGCGCCCGAACAGTTCCCATGGACATCGCATGGGAATGATTATTTCACATAAAATGGGGACCGCCGTTGTTCGAAATCGCTGGAAACGACGCATGCGTACGTTTTGGAGCAATTTTTTAGAAAACATAACGACTTCCTGCGACATTTTATGGATTGCGACCCATCCGCAAGTAGCGCAAATTCCATTTTCGGAACTACAAAAGCGGGTTTTGCACGGATTCGAACAATTATCGCAAAAATGGCCAAACCTTTTGAGCGAAAAAAAGTAAGACGATGATTGAAAGATTTTTCGCAAACGTTTTCTGCAAAATGGTACGGCTGTACCAACGCTTTTTATCTCCTTTGCACTATTCCTTATATATTATCACAGGAATCCCTTGCGCCTGCCGCTTCCATCCAACGTGCTCGGAGTACGCCCGGCAGTGTTTCCAAAAGCACTCGATTTTTCGGGCGTTTTGGTTCATCTTAAAACGCATTGCGCGCTGCCAACCATGGTGTCGCGGTGGTTATGATCCCGTTCCGTAAACAATTTCTCTTCGCTTAGCATTGATGGATAAGAAAAACGTGATTCTTGGTCTTTTATGCTTAGGAGGAGCCTTGGGGCTTTTTGTTGTTCAAAGTAAAGAGCTACAACAACAAGCAACGCAATCATCCTCTACGACCGTCCACGAACATGCTTCCGTAACTCCTCCCCGTGTACAAGCCACGGCGAATCCACAATCAGCTTCGGAAGCCTTTACCTTACCTGCTTTTGATGCCACCCAAAACAGTTTCGTTACCTTGGAAAATGAGGCGATTCGCGTACATTTTTCTCTGCTCGGCGGCGGCATTCATTCGGTCGAGTTGAAAAAATTTACGGCACAACGCGATGGGAACGAACCGTACATTTTCAACAAAAACGCTGGCTTACCAGCGCTAACACTTGGATGGGACAAACATCAAAGCATCACGCAACGGTTTCAAGTAACCCATCAAGCGGATCGCTTTCTTCAACTTCATACGACACTCGAAGATGGGACCATTTTGGTTCGTGGATACAAACTAGCTGCCTCAGACGCAGAAAACCCCTACTCGATTCAAACCGAAATTTCCATTGTTCAACCCAAAGGCTTTACCTCCAACGTAAAAGCAGATCGAACCCATCGTTCGCTTTGGATTTTACTGGGATCCATGCCGGATATGCCAGGAGATAAATACCAAGAGTATTTAAATTTTTGCGCGTATAATGGGAAAGAAATGGAATGCCAACGTTTGGCGGATTTTGAAGCGAGCAATGGATTTTTAGGAATGGGCGGGCATGAAGCTCATCCGTATTTGGAATTTTCAAAACCGTATCATTGGGGCGCCTTAAAAAATCAATTTTTTGCCGCTATTTTTACCCCACAAACCCCCGCCATCGGTTGTTTATCCTTTCCACGGGTACAGGAAGGCCGTTCGTTCATGCAAGGATTTTTACAGATGGAAATCACACAAAGCCCGATGACCATTTCCGCCACGTATTATGTAGGGCCCAAACAATACTTGCTGCTCGAAAAAATGGGACAACATCAAGATGAATTGATGCAATTTGGCTTTTTCAGCGCTTTTAGCAAAGTACTCCTCTTATCCATGCAAGGGATTCATTCGTTCATTCCCAACTGGGGGTGGACGATTGTGATCCTAACGGTCATTATTAAATTGCTCATGTGGCCGGTTACACAAATGCAATTGCGTTCCTCTCAAAAAATGAGCTCCCTGCAAGAGCCTCTGAAAAAATTAAAAGAAAAGTACAAAGACAATCCGAAAAAAATGCAGGAAGAAACGATGAAATTATTCAAAGAATGCCACATCAATCCGGCTTCTGGATGTTTACCCATGCTCATCCAAATCCCCATTTTTATCGGTTTGTACTACATGCTTCGATCAGCTTCTGAAATTCGATTCCAACCATTTTTATGGGTAAAAGATTTGTCCGTTCCCGATACGGTTGGCTATTTGGGCTCCATCCCGATCAACATTATGCCACTCTTGATGGGCGTTACCATGGTCCTCCAAATGAAAATAACCCCCATGCCTTCTACCGATGGAAGTCAGCAAAAAATCTTAATGCTCATGCCATTTATTTTCCTGTTTTTTTGCTACAATTTTCCATCGGCACTCGTTCTTTACTGGACCGTACAAAATTTATTTACCATTTTTCAAAACAAGTTAACCTACCGAAAGAAGCCAATCGCTTCCATCGGCTCGGAGCAAAAACGTTAACCTATGTCTGGACATAGTAAATGGAAAACGATTAAGCACGCGAAAGCAGCCACTGACGCAAAACGCGGAAAGGTTTTCAGTTTAATCGGAAAAGAAATCACCATCGCTGTAAAAGCAGGTGGTGGGAATGCAGAATTCAACCCGCAGTTACGCACGCTTTTAGCGAAAGCAAAAGCGGCCAATATGCCGAATGAAAACATCCAACGCGCGATTAAAAAAGGTACCGGCGAAATTGCGGGTGAGCAAATTGAAGAACTGATTTATGAAGGCTATGCGTACGGCGTTGGTTTCATCGTTGAAGTAACCACGGATAATAAAAATCGTACGGTTTCTGATGTTCGTAGTGCTTTCGAAAAATGCGGTGGGAATTTAGCCAATTCAGGAGCCCTTGCCTTCACCTTTCAACGGAAAGGGCAATTCTTTTTTACAAAAGATCAAATCGAGGAAGAAAAGTTGACGGAATTAGCGCTAGAGGCCGATGCAGAAGATATTCTTACGGAAGAAGATGGCTACGAAGTTCTTTGCGCGGTTGCTGATTTTGATAAAGTTGCGAAAGTGTTTGAAGATGCGAAAGTCACACCCGAATCTGCTGAATTGGTTTACTTGCCAATGACAACCGTGACGATTGAAGATGCCGAAGTTGGCAAAAAGCTAAACAAACTCACGGAACGATTGGAAGATCTCGAAGATGTAAAAACCGTTTATTCGAACTACGAACTGAGTCCTGCTTTGCATCTAGAGGAAGAATAACTTTTCACCAGTTTTTTAAAAAGGTCTAAATCAGTTTCTTGCAACCGATCTTTAACATTCTAAAGGAATTGTCGTTGCCAAAAAAGCGAATTTTTTTTGCAATAAAAGGGTTTACGGTCGTGCATTCGCTCTCACACACGAGAGAGGAAAGTCCGGACACCACAGAGCAAGATTCCTCTCGAAAGAGAGGGACGAGTCTTTGACTCGGACGGCTGTGTCACAGAAAACAAACCGCCTGTGAAAGCAGGTAAGGGTGAAACGGCGAGGTAAGAGCTCACCGCATAGGCAGCGATGTCTATGGCAAGATAAACCCAATCTGGTGCAAGACGGAATAGGGAGTTCGGTTGCTCGCCGGAAAACTTCGGGTTCGTCGCACTCGCAAGAGCATCGGGTCTATGATGGCCCGGTGAGATAAATGAATGCAACCTTTTCGGTACAGAATCCGGCTTATAGACCGTAAACATTTTTCATTAACCTAACAAGTGCTTGCCTCTTAATGCATCTTCTACAAAGGTCGAGCAATTCCATTTGGAGTTAAGAAATTGCGCAAAAAATTCTGCAGAAAGGTTCCATGGTACACAAAGATTTTTGCTAAAAAAAAGGCCGATGAAAACGGAAAATTCTCGCAGCAGGCTTACCGTTCTTCCCCTATCGTTTTTTTACGCTTAATCGACAAACCAGTTGGGTTGTTAAAAAATTCAAGGCTTTTTGTTCCATCCGACGCATCGTACGTCGCTCCTTTTCTTCCTCATCTCGATAACCTGCCAAATGCAACCACCCATGCACCAAATACAACGTTAATTCTTCTTCGAGCCGTTTTTGGGGAGCATATTTGAGAGCTTCATCCACCGAGATGCAAATTTCGCCCGCACACTCCACCTCGTTTTCATCCGCTGGGAAAGTGATGACGTCGGTCGGGTCCGGATTGCGCAAAAAACGCCGATGTAATTCGCAAATAGTCTTTTCAGTCAAAAATGCAACCGACAGCGTATCGCAGCGAATGGGCAACCAAGCAGCCAGTTCCTGCGCAATCGCTTCTGTTTGGCCAATTCGATAATTCGGATGACCGTTGTACGTATCACAATTCATATGAACGTTATTGATGCTTGTATAAAAAAACTTGAAAGTTTCATCGATAAACGGCAAGATGCAAATAAATCTTTCCGTCGAGGTAGGATATCCAAGTGGCTAAAGGGCGCAGACTGTAAATCTGTTAGGTTCATTCCTTACGGGGGTTCGAATCCCTCTCCTACCACCATTTCTTCCCATTTTGATCGCCAAAAGTTTGCACAAAAAAATTTCCCTTCACGGACTAAAATCCAAAAAACCGTCGTGTGTTTTGCGCGGTAGCCGCAACACAATCTTCGTAAGAAATGTTTTTGATTTCCGCTAATTTTTCCGCTACATATCGAACATAATCGGGCGAATTCTGCTCTCCCCGAAAGGGAGACGGCGTTAAATAGGGGCTGTCGGTTTCAACTACGACTTGCGACAAATCCGCCAATGCAGCGGTGTCATGAGTATCGCCAAATTTCTTAAACGTCAACACGCCCGAATAAGAAACAATCCCGCCGTTGGATAAAATCCATCGCGCTGCTTCAACATCCTCCACAAAGCAATGGAACATGACACGATGTAAATCAAATTTTGTGTAAAGCAGAATTTCTTGAATCGCAAAAAAGGCATCGCGGCAATGAATCACAACCGGCAATTGATAAAACTGCGCGATCCGCAACTGCCGTTCAAAAACCTTCATTTGTCGCTTCATTTCCGAAATATGCGCCCGATCGAACATTCCATGGAAATCCAAACCGATTTCTCCCACCGCGACCGCTTTCGGCAAAAACATCCGCAATTGCTCCAAATCTTGCTCCCAATGCTCAGAGATTTCTAAGGGATGAATCCCATAACAAACATGAAGAGAAGGAAATTGTTCTGCAAGCGGCGCGTAAAACTTCCAATCGCGCGAACGGGTTCCAGCAACAACGAGCCCTTCTAAATTTTTCTCCGCCAATTTGGATAAAAAAATCGACGCTCCTGTCATCCCTAAATGATCCAAGTGACAATGAGCATCGATCAACATACCCCCTTCCTTTAGCAAAAATGCCGTTAGGGAACAAGAAAAAATCTTGAAAAAAAGCCACAAAGCACCATGATAAAGGCATGAATTGGCCGAACATCTTAACGATGTCTCGCATCCCAATGATCTTCGTCATTGGCGGGCTTTTCTACTCTTCCTTTCCGGGCGCGAAAACCATCGCCTTTTTTTTGTATGTTCTTGCAGGAATCACCGACTGGATGGATGGATACCTCGCACGAAAATATCAACAAACGTCTGATTTAGGGAAATTGATGGATGCCTTGAATGACAAAATTTTTACAGTCGGCATGTTTCTTCTCTTAACCGGGAAAAACCTCATTCCAACGTGGGGAATTTTTTGCATTCTTTGCATTCTCTGCCGCGAATTTTTTATTACCGGCCTGCGGGTACTGTTAGCCAAAAACGGCGTCGTAATGGCCGCCGAAAAGCTAGGAAAATTCAAAACTATTCTACAAATTGTGGTCATCGGTTCTTTTTTTCTCATCGAAATGTTGCGGATTGATGCTACCTCTTGGTTCCCAACTAACGGCCTAGTTTTGCTCACCCAAATCAACCAGGTAAATTTTCTGTTAACCACTTTGTTAACCCTTCATTCCGGTTGCCGCTATCTCTGCAAATATTATCCATCGCTGCACGAAAAAGCGTTGCCTTCGTCTACAAAAAATGCTAACCTAAACGCGTGCAAGGGTTTCGAAAGTGGCTCCATCCGCTCGATCAAGAACGGCCATTAGGCAGTTTTTTGGTACTAGCCGCAGAACATCGATGCCTTTTGTTATGTGACGATATTTTGCGGAAATTTACACTTCGTTGCTGCAAGCAAACTTGCGATGATGTAGCCTTTCATCAAATGCTCGAAACATTTGTCAAACCTACCAAATACTGGAAAGCGTACGTAAATGTCCTAAAAATTTCTCGCACATCTAAAAAGAATGAATCGCTAGATCGAATTTTTGTATGAAAATTCCATAAAAAAATCCGATTTGTATCATACATGGCTCCATTTTCTCCTTTACAAGGAGTCTATACGGCTCTCGTCACCCCTTTTTCTTCAGGCACGATCGATTACCAATCGCTTCGAACCTTGCTTGAGCAACAGATCGATGCAGGTGTACAAGGATTGGTGCTGTTGGATACGACAGGCGAAGGTTCCACGATTGACGCCACGGAACGCAAACAACTGCTATCGTTTGTTTCGCAAAATGTTCATCAAAAGCTCCCCATATGGGTCAGCATTCAAGCCAACTGTACCGTTCGTGCTTTGCATTTAATGGAAGAAGCTGAAGCTTTTGGCATCGATGGCTTCCTAATCGTAACCCCCTACTACAATCGGCCAACCCAATCTGGTTTATACCTTCACTTTGAAACGCTTGCAAACGCTACTCAAAAACCAATTTGCTTGCATTCTTCACCCTTTCGTTGCGGCGTGGAATTAACCACGGAAACCATTCAACGACTGCGCAAGGCAAACCCAAACATTGTCGCCTTGAAAGAAAGCGGTGGTTCTTGCAATCGTGTTGCGCAGCTCATGAAAGAGAATGATGCAGATTTTCATGTCTTAGCTGGCGAAGACGCTTTTGCCTTACCCTTCTTTGCCTTAGGTGCTAAGGGAGTGATTAGCGTCGCCGCCAATTGGATCCCTAAAGAAATGGTTCGTTTGTTCCAAAAAGTTTCTGAAAATGATTTCGAAGGTGCGGCCAATATCAACCGTCGCTATTATCCGCTTTTCCGAGCACTGACTCTTGAAACCAATCCCGTCCCGATCAAATACGTCTTGCATCAAGCTGGCATCCTTTCTTCTCCAGACGTACGACTTCCTCTTTGTTCTTTATCTACTTCCAATGCCGCTGCTTTAGATCGCATTCTTTGCACCTTGCAGAAGGCATAACCGATCTTTACGTTTTCCGTTTTACAAACCTCTTCCCTTTATGGTAGGGTACTCGTACCATGATTGCGTTTTTAGAAGGCATTCTGGAAGCAACCGATCAACGATGTATTTGGCTCAATGTCCATGGGGTCGGTTATGAGATATTTGTCACAAAACCACCATCTTTTCAGCCTCAACAATCGTATCGCTTCTATACGTATGCGGTTTATCGCGAAGATAGCCAACAATTGTACGGTTTTGTCACACGCGAAGAGCGCAACTTCTTTCAATTGTTGGTCGAAAAAGTCAACGGTGTGGGACCCAAATTAGCGTTAACCTTGTTGTCGTTTTTCCCCATGCCTCAATTATGCGCCTTGCTGATTCATTCTGATGCAGCGGCATTAGCAAAATGTCCCGGCGTCGGGAAAAAAACCGCACAACGTCTCATTTTGGAATTAAAAGATTGCCTGAAGCAAGCCCCCAAAACCACACTTTCGAAAAAACCTTCTATCTATCAAGATGCAATGGAAGCGTTAACCGTGCTGGGGTATTCTCGCCAACAAGCCGAAGCGCTTACGCAAATCGTACAAGAACAATCTCCCCAAGCGAATACCGTCGAAGCTATTTTGAAACAAGCCCTGCGTCCCTCCTCTCTCCAATCATCACGAAAAAGGTGAGGGCATCATAACCCAGCTATTCTCGTTCTTTTCATGAAAAAATCTTGCGAAAAACAACAAAATTTTGTGGAATAAAGGCCAATATGATCACGTTTCTTTTCAACACTCCCGCGCAGCCGGTAAAAGCCATGTCTTCCTCATTTTTAATGATGCTGTTGTTTGGTCTCGCTTTTTGGTTCTTGATGATTGCACCACAGCGAAAAAAACAAAAACAACAAGAAAAAATGATTGCCTCGTTAAAGGAAGGCGATGAGATTTTAACAAACTCCGGACTGTTTGCCACTGTAGTACAAGTCAAAAGCGATCGGCTGTTAATTAAAACCGGAGACTCCAAGCTCGAACTGCATAAGAATTTTGTTCAAAATAAGCTCTCCACTCCCTCCAAAACGAAATAAGTTATGAAAAAAATCGATGGTCGATTAGCGATCACCTGGGTTGCATTGGCAATGGGACTTTGCCAATTAACACCGTGGAAAGATCAGCCATACGATACCTATTTATGCAACCACGTCCAAAAAAACAAAGAGGCATTTCAATCCGCTTTACAAAAAGCGAGACAGTTGATCGCTGAAAAAAAGTCTACCCATTGGGTACAAGCGCTTGTGACCGTATGCCGCGAACAAAAACTGGACTTGGGCACGTGCTTCACGCAATTGAATGCTTCGGATATTAAAAATTTCGACAAACGGAACCAAACGATTTTGCAGCATTTGCTTCATCAATCGCAAAGCGTTTTTAAACAAGGGTTGGACTTAAAAGGCGGCGTTGCTTTTTCGCTTCGCATCCATCCGCAAATTTTAAACGGGAAATCCAATGATGAATGCCAACGATTGGTACAAAAAGCAATTGAAGTGATTGCAAACCGCATTGATTCCTTGGGGGTTGCAGAACCGATCATCCGCCCCAACGGCCGCGGAAACATCGAAGTACAACTTCCAGGAATTTCTTTGGAAACCCATCCGAATATTGTACGCGCATTAAAAAAACCAGCAAAATTGGACTTTCGCTTGGTGCATGAACCGCTACAGGAAGGTGAGTCAATTCCGATCGGATATGAAACCTTATCCCTCGAACATGAACAAGAAAACGGAGAAATGATTTCTGTTCCGATTCTTGTGAAAAAAATTCCGGAAATGACCGGAAAATTTGTAAAAGAAGCGCACCCGGTGGTAGATCCTTATGGAAAATATGAAGTGAGCCTGCAAATGACAGCAAATGGGAAGGAACGCTTTGCCACCATTACTCGACAAAACCTACATAAACCATTAGCAATTGTGTTAGATGGAAAAGTGTGCTCTGCACCTGTCATTCAGTCGGAAATTACCGGCGGACAAGCAAGCATTTCGGGCCATTTTACCCAACGGGAAGCTATCGAATTGGCCAACGTATTAAACAATCCGCTGGAGTTCGAATTGGATTTAGCGGAAATTTACGAAATTGGCCCATCCTTGGCCGCTAGCGCGAAACAGGTCGCCATTACCGCGTCTTTCGTTGGTATCGCTTTGTTGTTAATGGTGATCATCGGCTATTACCACCTTTCCGGTATTATTTGTAGCCTCACCTTGCTCCTGAATTTTATCTTCATCCTGGTTTCCTGGGTAACCCTCGGCGCAACGATCACTCTTCCCAGCATTACTGCGTTAGCCCTAACCCTCGGAATGGCGGTCGATGCAAATGTGCTGATCTTGGAACGTATTCGCGAGGAATTGAAGGCAGGAAATGACATCATGGCTTCTTTGAAGCTCGGGTGTAAAAGAGCATTTGTAACTATTTTGGATGCCAATTTAACCACGCTATTGACTGCCGTTTTGCTGGTTTTCTTCGGAGTGGGATCCGTCAAAGGCTTCGGCATTACCTTAGCGGTTGGTGTGTTCACAACGCTCTTTACCGTTTTGTGCTTCAATCGATCGATCTTAGAAAAAATCGCTCGGAAAAACCGCTTCCATTTATCCCCACATTCGTGGTTTGAAAATGCAAAAGTTGATTTTTTATCGTACCAAAAACCAGCCATGATTCTATCCATTCTTCTGCTGATCATCGGATGCATGGCCGTAGGAATCCGCGGGAAAAGCGTTTTGAGTATTGATTTTGTTGGCGGCGATGAATTACTCATACGCGGAGAAAAAGAAATCGATTGCCAAAAGATTCGGGATCTAGCCAAAGAAAAACAATTGGGAGAAGTACGCGCTATGTATCAAAAAACGATCGGCGCAAGTACTCCGTTACTAAAAATTCAAACCGAGAAAAACCGCGGGCTGCAGATCTTATCCGCTTTACAGGCAAGCGATCCGGAAGCACATTTCCAGTGTATGGTGCATAACCAAATGGGTGCATCGGTTAGCTCCGATGTGCAAAAAAATGCACTGTTATCGATCGTTTTTGCCCTCATAGGCATTCTCTTTTACATTGCCTTCCGTTTTGAATTCAGCTACGGCATGAGTTCTGTCCTAGCTTTATTACACGATACCTTGATCACCATCGGTTTGTACGTTGCCTTTGGGTACCAATTTACCGCACCTATGGTGGCTGCGATTTTGCTCGTCATCGGTTATTCCATTAACGACAAGATTATTATTTTCGATCGGGTCCGTGAGGAATTAAAACGAAACCCATTTTCTCCACTTCCCATGATCATCAATGCGGCGATCCATAAAACCTTATCGCGCACGCTCATCACGAGCCTAACCACTTTTATCCCCGCTGCCTCCCTCTACCTTGGCTGCTCGGGAATCGTTCGCGACTACGCGTTGGTCTTTCTGTTAGGAATTTGCATCGGAACCTTTTCTTCAATCTTTGTGGCTGCACCTATTTTTTGCACGTGGAATCATGGCAATCGCAAACGATTGGAGGCCAAGAAAACAGAATCCACCACGCACAATTGGATGAAACCATAAATGCGGTGGGTTCTTGCACCGCAACCGTCGCCACCGAAGTGGCTGCAAGCATGCATTCAAAAAAGCGGATTTCGGCCAGAAATTCAATCGTTACTGCTACGATTTCCTTTTCAAAATCCAAGCGAATACGAAGCATTCCTATCTCCATCGCTTAAAAATATCGAACCACCGGAAGCAATTCGCAATCTTACACAAGCAGTTCAAAAACTGCATCGTGCTTGCCAAATATCCAAGCGAATTGCGATGGTAAGTGACTATGATGTCGATGGTATTACCAGCATGGCGTTAATGCATCGTTTCTTTTCTTTTTTCCATTTTTCCTTCACCCCGATTTTCCCCTCTCGCGAACAAGAAGGCTACGGATTAACCGAAGCATTGGTGCAACGAATCTTACAACACACACCTACGTTTGATCTTTTAGTCGCCATGGATTGCGGAACCAATTCCATTCAACCGGTCCAAACATTACGCGCGGCAGGAATAGAAGTTCTAATCATTGATCATCATCAACACACGCAAGCTGAACTACCCGACGCCATTTGTGTCAACCCGCACACGCAAGAAGCAGAGCATTCCACCTCTTCTTTGGAGCTTTGCACCGCAGGATTGGTGTTTAAAATGTTACACGCATGGCTCAAACAACTGCGGCAGGAAAACATCCCCATAGCTACCTCGTTACGCTTGCGCTCTTTCCTCGATCTCGTTGCGTTAGGAACGGTAGCGGACTTGGTCCCTTTACAACATGACAATCGGTTGTTTGTCCACTTTGGGCTACAAGAATTACCGAAATCTCCCTCTCAGGGACTGCAAGAATTATTTCGGTGTTCCGGTTACGATCGCACTTTTCCCTTAACCACCGAAGCGCTTTCGTTCCAATTCGCACCACGCATCAATGCCGGCGGTCGGTTGGACAGAGCAGATCTTCCCTTTCAATTGCTGATCGAAACCGATCCTTGCCGTTGTTGTACCTTGGCGCAAACCATAGAAGCAAAAAACACCGAACGGAAAGAAATCGAGCGAACGACCCTTGCAGAAGCAGAAGCTATGATCGCACAACGCCCTCCTTCTTTGGTCTATGTATTATACCAACCCCATTGGCACTTAGGGGTGGTTGGAATTGTAGCCGGTCATTTAACCCGAAAATACCATCGACCGGTTTTTGTTCTCGGGCAACAAAAGGATATCGCAAAAGGCTCGGGTCGAAGCATTCCGGAAGTCAACCTAGTGGACTTATTCCAAAAGGCCGCTCCCTATGTACTACATTGGGGTGGTCATCCTGCTGCTGCCGGCTTGTCGGTCACTCTTGAAAATTTGCCACGCTTAGAAACTTGCTTGCACAACATACTCTCTCAACAATTTTTGCACCATCCACCAGAACCCACCTTGCCGATTGCTTCTTTTTTACCAGCAAACGCTCTTCAACCCGATTTTTTCACAGAACTGGAACGATTAGCACCTTTCGGGCAAGGAAACGAAATGCCCATTTTTGCGGTAAAAAAGATAATTGTAACGCACCCAACTGAACGTTTTGGGAAGCAAGGAAACCATTTGCGAATTCGCTGGGATCATTACGTTGCGATCGGTTGGGGAATGGGATCGGAATGCATTCCGTTGCATCAACCGATCGATTGCGCCTTGCGACTCGGTTGGTCCTACTGGCAAAACCAACGCTCCTTACAAATCCAGCTGCTTGATTGGAGGAAATCGCAAGCGTAAAATATTTGTGGGAAACCTCGGTTCTATGCTCGATCTCTCCGGTAAAACCATTGACAAAAAGGCGAAACTCCCTTGAAATAAAAGATTATATGGCCGAGGTAGAAACGATTGTAATCGCTGGAAGTGGATGCGCAGGATTATCCGCCGCCATTTACGCTGCACGCGCTCAATTGCATCCGCTCGTCCTCGAAGGGCCTCAGGTCGGTGGCGCGCTCACCCAATCCGCACAGGTTGATAATTTTCCCGGTTTTCCAGAAGGTATTCGCGGTAGTGATTTGATGAAACGCATGCGACAACAGGCAGAACGCTTCGATACTCGATTTTCATCCACTAGCGTCCAACAAGCCCTATTGGGCGAGAAAAATCAAAAAATGCTTACCCTATCCAATGGGCAAACCATCGCTACCCAAACACTTATCATTGCAACGGGATCACAAGCCAATACCTTGCACCTTCCACGCGAAAAAGAACTGTTATGCGGGAAAGGTCTCAGTGTGTGCGCAACGTGCGACGGTTTTTTTTTACAAACATGAGACCGTAGTAGTGATTGGAGACGGGGAAGAGGCATACAAAGACATTCTGTATCTCAGCAGCCTTTGCACAAAAGTTTATTGGGTTCCGCTCAAAAGAACGCAAACACTTTCGGACGATCCGGGAGTGTCTATTTGCCAAAAAGAAAATGTTGAATGCCTGGAGCAACAAGTACCTATCGGCTTTTCAACTGACTCGGAAGGATTGATCAATGGACTTCAATTGCAAAAAGCAGGAGAAACGTACCTCCTACCCTGCAAGGGCGTATTCTTAGCTATAGGGCATACCAACTCACAAGCTTTCAAGGGGTTTGTGGAAATGGATGAACAAGGTTATATCTCAATTGCGGACAAAGCGGTTTGCACGAATGTACCGGGCGTTTTTGCAGCCGGTGACTGCGTCGATCGTCGATACCGACAAGCGGTTGTTGCAGCCAGTATGGGCGCTCAAGCGGCGTTAGAAGCAAAATCGTGGCTACGGGAACACCATGAGTAAATGTTGCCAGTGCGAAAAAGAAGCCACGGTTCAGCTGGTGGATATTGATGTCCATGGACGCATGCGGGAAGCTTTTTTATGCGAAAAACACGCAAAAGCATGCGGTGTTTTTACCCCCAACACCTTTCAATTGATTGACGGGCTTCCGACGCAAGATCGAGGGATTTTGTTGTCCAATCATCTTTGTCCATCTTGCGGCTGTACACGCGAATGGCTGGAAGAAAACAAGCGTGTCGGTTGTCCTCAATGCTATCAAACCTTTACTGCTTTAAAACCGCATGGATTTAAAAATGTTATCGTTTATTTCGGGAAAATTCCTGCTTCTCAACAAAATGCACCATCATTCCAGCCTCGCTTGCAATATTTACAAGAAAAATTGAAAAAATTAATGGAACGCGAGTGTTTTGAGGCCGCCAAAACTTGCCAGAAACAAATCCAATCGATCGAAAAAATTTTGAAAACATGCACCAAGTAACGTTTAGCGAACAAAGCAAAGCCGTTTTTCAGCGTTTATCGCAAGAAAAACAATTGCAATTCATGACGTTTTTGACCGATTTTGATTTTCAAAAAATCTCTCCCGACAGCCGATTTACCCGCGGCGACAAAACCTTTTACCGTATACGTTGGAAACGTTTTCGCATTTACTTTGAACGCGCTCAGGAAAATTTATTTGTCATTCATTACCTACTCCCCCAACATGCGTGGAACGATTTCTTATTTCGTAATCATTTGCCGTTTAACAAAAAATCGGTCGAAAACGACCCTCGTTTTTGGCAACAGTTAGAAAAATTCCAATCTTGACCTTATGGGGAACGAAGCGAAACAAAATATCCCATTGGCAAAAATCTACCTGCTACCCAACCTCTTTACAGCAGGAAACCTTTTTTTTGGATTTTTATGCCTCATTCGATGCATCCAAGCACGGTACAGCGAAGAAATGACCACTTCTTTCGCTCTTTACAATCAAGCTGTTTGGTGCATTTTCGGTTCATTAATTTGTGATGGACTCGACGGCCGCTTAGCGCGTTTAGGAGGGCGTGAATCGTTGTTTGGAAAAGAATTTGATTCCTTAGCCGATGTGGTATCTTTTGGATTAGCACCCGCGATGATCGTATTTTTTTTAATTTTATCCCCCGAAAACAATTTCCCATTTTTTCGAAAAATCGGCTGGCTCATTGGATTCTTCTACCTCTTATGCGGAGCGGTACGTTTGGCACGGTTTAACGTCATCACGCATCCGCTCTTGCCCAAAGAACAACTGCGCTCGTCTTCTTCTCACTCGTTCATCGGCCTCCCCATTCCTGCCGCTGCAAGCGTGATTGCTTCGTTGGTCTTGGTCATTAACCGTTTTGACCTAAAAGCCTGGGCGTTGCTCCTCCCGCCATTGATGCTACTCATCGCTTGGCTCATGATTAGCAATGTGTATTATCCCAGCTTTAAACACATCGACTGGACAACGGAAACAAAACTGCGCGCTTTTGTGCTCATCATCATCGCCTTGGTCGTAATCATCACCTTCGAAGAATTATCTTGCGCGATTTTATCACTTACGTATGTCTTTTATGGGCTTTTTCGGCACCTGCAACATCGAAAAAAGGTCCCGTTGCATCACGAGTGAACCGTTTGATCCCTGTCCCATCAAGCATGTGGAAGGTTTTTCAACATCTCCAAGCGCTTTGGCGAAAAGCGACCAATCCGAACGTACGCCGTGGCCGAAAAGGAGAGCGTGCTGCCATTCGTTTTTTGAAAAAATCGGGCTATCGTATCCTTGATCGGAATTGGAAATCGGGTCGATATGAACTCGACATTGTGGCCCAACAAGCACATTGCGTGGTGTTTGTAGAAGTCAAGGGACGCCAATCCAATGCTCTTCAAACCGGCTATGATGCCGTCGATGCGCACAAAAAGAAGGCACTGCAGATGGCCATTCGCGCCTACATTCAACACCATCGAAACGTTCATCACTATCGCCTGGATATTCTTGCGATCAACTGGAACGAAAACGGGAAAATCTTATCCCTCCATCACTATGAAAATATTCCCTTACATGCTTCCCTAAAGCGCTCAAATGGGTTGTAAAAAACGAAGGAATCTTACGGAAGATAAAACAACACTTCGGTTCCCCAGCCAAAAATCTTTTCCTGTTCAATACCTCCACGTCCTGTTGTTGCTTCTAATTCTAAAATGATGTCTTTTGGTTTTTTCTGCGTACCCCACAAAAACCATACGGTTGGAATCCCTGCACCGGAACGTTTTTGCGGCGCAAAATGGCAAGTTCCCTGCGTTTGTTCCGAACACTCGTCAATGAATTCAGAGTAAAATTTTTGAAGCTCAACCCACTTATCGCCTGCACAGCACGATGGAAATTTTCCACAACAGTCGTAATAATCCAATAATGCTTGGTGCCATCGACAAGCATCCGCAAAACGCTGAGACGACTTTGTTTTCTTCCAAATGACCTGATACAGTTGATAAGAAACTCCGCTCAAAATTCCCATCACCGTCAAACTAATGATCAGCTCCAGCAGGGTAAACCCCGCCTTGCAACCACTTCCTTGTTTTTTCATACACTTTCCCTGTTACCAGGGAAACAAAAAGGCAATTGTTTTGCAAGAAACTAGCGAAGGGAACGACTTTATCCTTCTACACCCTCACGTCTTTCAAGCAAGAGAGTCTAAATATTCGCTGCATAACAGTAGGTATTTCCACAAACGGTACAACGTCGGTTGATCACAAGCGGAATCATGAATTTTCGTAAAAAACCCAAGGTCGTGATCCGATTTTGCAACCGCCTGCACCGAGAACTGTGCATGCGGATGATGCAAAAGCATGGAAAGCGCCTTTTCATACAAGGAGTAAGGGAGTGGCGATAAATCGTAGGTTTTTAAGATGTAAAAAAAGATCCAATCTGAAACTTTTTCCATATAAATCGCACGGTTTTGCTCCAATAGAAATTTCAAGCACCCTTGTTCATTGAATTGCAAATGGGGCAGTCCTAAACTCTCCCCGAAAGCTTTTAACTCAAGATCGATCAACATGGCTCATCATTCTCCTCTAAAATTTTGGCATCCAGCATTTCTTGCAATACATCCAAAAAATGATTCCGAATATCCGGCGACGAAAAAACCGAATCGGGATATTTTCGTAAAAACACGGTTAATTGCGTCAGAAAAAAAATGCGTTCCTCCAGCGTCTGAATCCCGATATGCTGCATCATTTGCTGCACTTGATGTTCATCCAAATACTCTTTTAAAATTGCTTGCATCAAACTTTTCGTCAGAAAGTAAGCAGTTTCTTGTAAAAAAATGTCAGAAGGCATCATTCGGCTAAGCGTGGAAAGGTTTGAAACGTTTTCTGCAACAGTTGAACGTGCAAATTCTGAATCGTACTTAATTTCTCGGTTGTTCGGCAGGCATTCACAATGGCACTTGCAATCGATGGATCGGGGCAACTTTTCAATTCAGCAGCCAAGCAGGTTGTAACCAAATGGATATTTTCATGGAAATGCGCACAAGCATTTTGGGTATCCGGAAACCCTTCAATCAACGCTCGGGTAAGCAGTTGAAACGTTGGAAGCGGGCTTCCCTTCAACGGAAGCAATTGATCCAAAATAAGTGCATTGAAATCTTTCGGTGGAAGCGTAATATTGTGCGTAAAATGAGCGGTTACTTCGCGTAACAGTGGAGCCAACTGATAACTATCTCGAATGCGATCCCCCTGTTTTTCCATCAATTCCCTTTGTACCTTTTCCAACTCGTTCAACTGCGCCTCTAATTGCTGAATTTGTTGGTGGACGGATTGCTCTTCGGCTTCGTTTTTTTCTCCTTTTTTCGATAACGTTCCGAGTCCCTGAGAAAAATTTTTCAAAGCCGACAGTTTTCGTTCCCACACATCCCGAATAATCTGCAACGCATTGTGTTGTTCCGCAACATCGTCAAATTCCTTCAATGCGTCTTGAATAGCACCCTTGTGAAACGTTCGCAGTTGCGCATTTTGCTCCAAGGTTTTGAAAAATTTCTCATACTTGCTTTCGCTTCCTGAAAAAAGCGCGTACGAACGTTCTTGGATGGTTTCTTTCAAATCTTTTACCACTTCACTGTAAATGAGAGACAAACGAGCTTCTGTTCGCCGTGCAACCTGCTTGACATACACATTCTGATCCTGAGCGGCTTCCGATTCTTCAGCTTCTTGGGCATCATTCAAAAGGCTTTGCTTAGCGGAAGTCTTTTTCCGTTGCTGCGCTTTTTTAGACAATTTTTGCGCAAGGAACCCAGACATGCATTCATCATCCTTGGTCGTCGGATCTACCTCCATGTTAACTTGAACGACATGCGTATCGAACTTTCCCGTTTGTGTACTCGAAACCGAATTTGGTTCTTCCTCCTCCACAAAAGTTTGCTCAATGGGTGTCGTAACCTGTGTTTGAAAATTAAGAGCTGCGTCGACCATTCCGCAAAAAAGCAGCATTTTTTATGCCGAAAACCGAAAGGCTTAAACCTCAAAAACTTTTACGCGATTCGGGTGCTTTTGAAAATACCGGCTTAACGTCCCTCGATGAATTTTCGCATTGTGTCGAATATCGACCGGGAAAGAAGCGTACGTGCAAAAATGGCAAATGGGTTGCGTCGACACAACGCTTTTCGCCAACATACGCAATGCTCGCAAAAGATCGTTCACTTCCAACGAAGACAAGCGCCTTTTGGGTTCAATCACGATTGCAGGCACGACGCTTCCGTTTTTTGCAAAAGCAATCAATGCCGACCGAAAAACTTGCGGGTGATGATTAAAAATCGCTTCACAACAATCGGTATAAAAGGTTTGCTGCGGGGTTACGACTCGTTCCACTTTTCGGCCACAAAACCACAACCGTCCTTTTTCATCGAAATACCCAACATCTCCCATCCGATGCCAAAGAACACCGTTTGCATCCTTGACTTTTGCATTTCGGGTCGCCCTTTCATCACGAAAGTAACACTTGCTCATGTAGGGTGCGGAAACCGCAATCTCACCGATGGTACCCGTTGGTAATGCAGGGGGCAGTTGATCCATTTCTCCATCGCAAATCGGTAGGATACGAACTTGTACACCCACAACCGGATGCCCTACACACGTACCGCACCCTTGCAAGGTTTTTGCGTATGTTTCGTCCATTACCTCTTTCGCTGAAATATACGCAACGGGTAATGCTTCGGTCGCTCCATAAGGAGTAAACGCCTGCCCATTGGGCAACAAAGCTTGCACACGCTTGAGCAAAAAAGGAGATACCGGCGCACCCGCTAAAAATAACCGTTTAACGGACGGTAATGAACGGTGCTGTTGCTCACAATACTCTACCAATTTACTCCATAAACACGGCGAACCAAAGCTGTGTGTAACATGATTTTCCAAAATAGCCGATAGAATTTTATGGGGATCCAATGTACTCGGATGCGCAGGATCCATTTCCGGCAAAACCGTTGTAAGCCCCATCGCTGGATTATAGAGCGAAAACACTGGAAGCAAGGGAAGATCCACCTCCCCTGGCTGAATGTGAAAAATTCTTAGCAGCGCTTCCATTTGCGCATTCAACTCGGCATAGGTATAAACAGCACCCTTTGGATGACCGGTGGAACCAGAAGTAAACAAAATAGCCGCCATTTCATGGGATCGATCTTCCGGCTGTAAGCGACAAGCAAGATGGCGTTGCGCAAGCTTTCGCTTCCATCTTTTGGAGATAAACAGTGCTCCTCGAAAGGGAACCCAGCCTTTTAGGAAAAGGTACAATCCTCGAGCCCGAGAAATACTCAAAAACAACTCCGGCTGAGTTTTTCGAACACACCGGAAGAAATTTTTAAAACCCATTCCTGGATCAATCACGATCGGAACGGCACCAAGCCGTAACAACGCAAAGACAGAAAGCAACAAATCTTCTCCTGGCGGCACCAATAGGAGGACTTTTTGACCACGCGAAAATCCTTTTGCAAAAAAATACGTAGCCCATTCATCGGCTTCCTGATCCATTTCACGAAACGTTTTTTCACGGTAAGATCGACAGCCTTTGGCATCTCGTTGCGGGATACGCAAACCAATCGTGTTCGGTTGTTTCTGAGCAACGGTCCGCAAAGCTTCGACAAGGTTCATAAATTTTTACGCAAAGCAGAAAGAGTTAGATGGGGTGGTTATTTTTCTTCACAAACAGCCGCTTTGATTCGACGAATTCCCGCTCCAACCGAAGATTCTTTGAGAATATGAAAATGCTGCAATTCTCCCGTGGTATGCGCGTGTGTTCCGCCACACAACTCTTTCGAAACATCACCGATGGATACCACACGCACACGATCACCGTATCGATCGCCAAAAAATGCTAAACAATCTTGCGGTCGTTCTTCAAAAGGTACTTCTTGAATGGAAACAGGAACATTTTGCGCAATCACTTCGTTGCAAAGCTGCTCCACCGATTGAATTTGCTCCGGAGATAATTTTTCAAAGTGTGAAAAATCAAACCGAAAACTAGTATCTTCTACTTTTGAACCAGTCTGATGCACATGATTTCCCAATACTTTCCGCAACGCCCATTGTAAAAGATGGGTAGCCGTATGATGGCACGAAACCCGCTTTCGAAAATTCGCATCTACCTGCAATGTAACCTCTTTGCCTTTCCAAGAAGGTAAACATTTCTGTATTTCTGGAATAACAGCCACCTCCACTTGATGTAATAACGTTTGGTTTTGCCAAAAAGCACGCGTAATCGGAATTTCGAACTTTTCTACTCGAATCAATCCTCGGTCTCCCACTTGCCCACCTTTTTCTCCATAAAATGGGCTTTGCTCGGTTACCAGGTACCATTGCCCCTCCGATTCCAACACTTCGATCACCTTGGAAGAACTTTTCAATTGTTGATAACCGATAAATTCGGTCGGCATCCCCTTCGGCGTTATCACCTGAATGATCGACTTCTTCATAGCCGCTTTGGAACGCTGCTTTTGCCGTTCCATTTCTTTTTGAAATCCAGCACAATCAACCAATACCCCACGCTCTTTTGCCATAAGTTGCGTTAAATCGAACGGAAAGCCGTATGTATCATATAACAAAAAAGCCTGTTCGCCCGATAAGCATCGCGCAGAAGATTCTACCCATTGTTGAAACAACCGCAATCCACGTTCCAAAGTAGTTTGAAAGGTTTCTTCCTCCTTACGGATCACCTTTGCAATCAAAGCAGCGTTTTGTTTCAATTCCGGAAAATCGTCTTCCATGTTTTGGCAAACAACGGTCGACAAATCAGCAAAAAAGCCGGTCGGTAAATGCAATTTCTGCCCAAATAAAATAGCGCGCCGAACAATACGACGCAGCACGTAATTGCGCCCTTCATTCCCGGGTAAAATTCCATCCGCAACCGCAAAAACCGCCGCACGAATGTGATCGGCAAGGATCCGGTAAGCCACCTCGGTTTCTTGTACTGAAAGCTCGTTGGAAAAGTAAGCATGAACATTCGAAACTCCTTTTTCGGCCAACTGTCGGATTTTTTGAAAAATCGGTGTAAATAAATCGCTATCGTAATTCGAAGGAATTTTGGAAAAATCGGTAAAATTTTGAGTCGTTGCAAAAATTCCCGCCACTCGCTCTAACCCCATACCAGTATCGACATAATGCTGTCGTAACGATTCAAACGAACCATCCGGCAACGCATGGTATTGCATAAACACCAAATTCCAAATTTCCATACACCGCGGATCACCTTGATTCACCAACCGACCATCCGTTTTCCCATCTGGGGTTAAATCCATATGAATTTCTGAACAAGGGCCACAGGGGCCCGTATCCCCCATCATCCAAAAATTGTCCTTTTTGTGGCCATACCGCACGTGCGTGTTGGGATCAAGCCCTGCTTGAACAAAAATTCCCGTCCAAATTTCACAGGATTCTTGATCCAACGTAGCAGGCTCGCGCTCCGTTGATTGATAAACCGTTGCATACAATCGCTCCGGCGGAAATTTCCAAACTTCGGTTAACAATTCCCATGCCCATGCAATGGCCTCCTTCTTGAAATAATCGCCAAAGGACCAATTCCCTAACATTTCAAAAAAGGTATGATGGTAGGTATCGAATCCAACTTCCTCCAAATCGTTGTGCTTACCTCCCGCACGAATACATTTTTGCGTATCAGCTACCCGCAAATCCTTCGGTGTACGCTCTCCCAAAAAATAAGGGACAAACGGATTCATCCCTGCATTTGTAAACAATAAATTGGGCGCGGTCGGCAATAAAGAACTGGAAGGAAGGATCCGATGTCCTTTTTGCGCAAAAAAATCGAGAAAACTTTTCCGAATTTCTTTTGAATTCACACCATGATTGTGTGCCATCACCCAACGATCATGCAATCTTTTAAAGAAAATTTCTCAAAAACATTCCCTTTGCCCCAGAAAAAACAAGCTTGCTGCGACTCAAAAAATTCCTATGGTGAAGGAAGTATTCAGCGCGCGTCCTGTTCGTCTAGCGGTTAGGACACCGGGTTTTCATCCCGGAAACAGGAGTTCGATTCTCCTACGGGACGCCAAAGAAGCAAAATGGCTCTTTTAATCGAAAAAGCTTTCTTGCATACATCCTCAAAAGCCTTTCCTTACGGTTCCGATCGGAACGAATGAAAAAAAGCTTGCGATTCAACCTAAAGAACTTTTTTCTAAAATCATATAAAGGTTTTTGATGGCAACGGATACGAAAGCAGTGATTCAAACCCAAGGGCAGCAATTGATGGTTCAAGTAGGGGATATTTTCAAGGTCATGCGTTATCCCCATACAGAAGCCGGCAGTATCTTGGAGATTAAGGAAGTCTTGCTGTACGAAGATGCTTCGGGCGTGCATGTGGGGAAACCAACGTTGAAAAATGCAAGCGTTCGTGTAAAAGTGCTAGAAAATAAGCGTGATAAAAAGGTTGTTATCTTAAAACATCGTCGCCGTGGCGGATATCAGCGAAAGCAAGGGTTTCGTCAGGCATTGTCGGTCATTCAAGTGGAAGCGATTGAATGGAAACAGTAAGCATAAGGGAAAACAATGTCACATCATGCAGCGCAAGGATCTTCACGAAACGGACGAGATAGTCGTTGTAAAAATTTAGGCGTCAAACGTTATAGCGGAGAAAAAGTACGCGCCGGCACCATTTTAATACGGCAGCGCGGAACACAATACCATCCTGGTAAAAACGTAGGCTGTGGACGAGATTTTACGTTATTTTCCTTAATCGACGGAGTCGTTTCCTGGGATAAAAGGCATCGTCGAGTACAAGTGATTCCCGCGACTGCCTAAAAGATTTTCTTTTCCAGTATCTGCGTTTTTTAGCCAAAAGGGCGTAATGTTTCTGCTAAAGAAATAAAAAAATCGTTGGGCCGAATCCAGTCACCGGGTTTTCAAAAGTTCCTGAGAGAGCGGTCTTGAAAAAAATCTTCAAAAGGGCGGTAAAAAGGTTTTAGTTTCGCCTGTCTTGATACTACTTGCGAGCGCACACGATAGAATTCTTGCCAAAAGGCTTCCGGTGAAAGGACTATGCAACCATAGGAAAAAATAGCATCACGCAACAACAAATCTTTTGTGACAACGGTCAACGAACGACGCAAAGAAGGTAGTGTTTGGCGAATCAGATTCATAATCATTCCATCTGCGTTGGCTCCCGAAGAACTGTATAGAATTTGCAACCCACGATATTCTTCTTGCAAAGAAGTTTCCGCTCTTTGGCTATCAAAAACAATTGTCAGCTGTTGATCACCTAACGCTTGCCATTGGCTAACCCCATGAATAAAACGATCACGCGTTAACTCAAGGGACTGAAACGATGGCAACTGTTGCCATGCATACATCACATTGTAACCATCGAGAATCCAACGAGAACTCATTCATGTGCCGGTAAAGCAGCACTCAATGCTTCATTGGCCAACATCGTTAATTGCGTTTGGCCGCTACGGGCATAAAATTCTTCCTTATACCGCAGAAAAGCATCGTTATCGGTAATGTTCTCCGGGCATTTTTTATCCTTACAATAAAAAAATACCACCGAATCCCCCTCGCCTTTGTAGGATTTGGACCAATGGTTCGGTTGGAAGCTGCGAATATCTTTCATGAATTTGAAAAAATCACGCACATGCAGCACGTTCAGCAAAGGTTCGAAGGACATTTTTTCAAGACATAAAGGAGGTAACGGCTTTACTTCCAACCCTTTTTCGATCTTCCCCCTTTTTTGTAAAACAAGGGCCAATTTCTCTACTCTTGTATGAAACGCTTTGTGCCGATAAGCTCGCTGCGCATCTTCCTTTACCCGATCTTGCACGTCATCATATTTGGGAAGATAAGAAGGAAGGAATTGATTCAACACTAACACCCCAACTCCCTCTGGCAACGGATACGGATCGCTCAGAAAATGATCGTCACTCAGTTCAAACGCTTTTAACAAAAACTCTTTTGGCAACCATTTTTCTTCTGGAATTTGATTGCTTGCATACGATAAAGAACGGATGGAACGAATATGATTAGTTTCTAATTCTTGCTTCCAGGCTTCGCTATTTCTCACCAACGAATGATCATACACATGGACTACCCATTTAGAAGCTGCTTCTTCCGCCAATTGAAGCAATTTCTTCGATTGCCACGCTGATTTTACCCTCTCTCGCACATTCGAAAATTCTTGCTTTTCTCCTTTTTGTTCAAAATCCGCCGAATGATTTTTCCAATACGCCTGCAATTCTTCCTCCGAAGGCTGTGCCAACAAAGGCGCATATTGTTTTGCAGCAAACAATAACAATGTTACCTCTGCTTTTTTTGGCACTCGATAATCTTCTTTGTGTTCTTCAAAAAACTTGTGCAGTTCTTCTAAACCCAAAGCTTTCACTTTTTCTTCATTTTTTACCACCAAATACTCCAAATCGTACGTGGATTTCAGCGTTCGAAAAGCCGTTTCCACTTCTTGCGGCAATACGCATCCAACCCCTTGCATCACCGATTGCAACGTTTCCAATTGATAATCTTCGACCAATAAGGAACGCATCGAAAAGAGAAATTTCCATGATTTAAGCTTTTGGTTATAAAGCGATGGCTGAAATTGCCGCTTTTCATCCCAAAAAAACTTTCTCGTTTTGATAAAATCTTGCAACTGCGCTTCGGTCGGTTCCGGTAATCGTATAGCTCGGACCAAGCTTAATAGCCACAGTCGGTACAAACTATACATTTGCGCATTCTCCCTCCATTGATTGCTTTCGGAGCCCTCCCGCAACGCCATGCTCATCGCACCTTTGAGCATCACTTCTTCCAATTGCTTACGATTGCTCAAATCGTATCCACACCACTGAGGAAGAGGGGACTTTTTTCTCCAAAAGAACCCTGGCACATTGCCAATCGTAAAGACGAACGGAACGATAATGACAACCAGCAAAAAACCAAACAACCAGCGTCGATTTTTTTCCAAAAAAATTTGGATGGAACTCAACATAGAGCTACCATTCGAAAGAATCTGATGCTTTCAAACTTTTGATATACTCCACCAGCAATTGAACGGTCCACTCGATATCTTGCAACGAAGCCACTCCCAAAGGACCATGCATATAACGCACCAAGGGGCTTACCAAACCCGCTGCCACTCCTTTTTTCGTGGTTTGTATCACGCATGCATCCGTTCCAGTCACTCCCCCTTGCGCTTCCAATTGATATGGAATTTTATTGCGTTCTGCACAAGCCTTTAATCCCTCGAAAACCTTTGGACAAATATTCGGACCGCGCGTAATCACCGGCCCTTTCCCCAGGTGAAATTCACCAATTTTTTCTCCTCCGCTATTCGGGAAATCGGTTGCATGCCCAACATCCACCGCAATTCCTACATCCGGATTTACGCCATGAGCAGCCGGTTTTGCACCACGAAGCCCCACCTCTTCTTGCGTGCTAGAAACCGCTATTAAAGCAGCATCCATCTTGACACCGGATAAGCGGCGTAAAACCTCTTGTACAACATACGTACCTACACGATCATCTAAGCCGCGCGCGCAAATATAATCGTCTCCCATCAAGAACGGCTCGTTATCAAAGACCGCCGCATCTCCAATGGCCACCAATTTCAACGCTTCTTTTTTATCTTTGGCCCCAATATCAATATGCATGGAAGAAATTTCGGGGACTTGCTTACGTTCTTCTGCTTTTAACAAATGAACCGCCCGGCGACCCACCATACCATACACATGCCCATTTTTGGTCAAAATACGCACTTTTTGCCCCAAAATTAAACTTGGATCATGCCCACCGATCGTTTCAAAAAATAAAAATCCTTTCTCATCCACCCGCGTAATAATCAATCCGATTTCATCCATATGCCCGCTGAGCAACACCCGCGGGGAGCCTTTTGCATGAATCGTTGCAATCCTGTTTCCCATGGTATCTTTTTGCATCGATTCGGCAACCGGCGCTACATACTTTTCAATAACCGCCTGCGCTTCATTCTCATACCCGGACGGAGACGATGCCTTCAATAAATCAAGAAGAAACGAACTGGCCTTCCCTTGCTTTTTTGCACTCATAGGATTTTCTTCCTTTTCTGGTTCATGAATTCCTCGCTTTAATTGTAAAACGGTCTGCGCATCTGTCAAGCGTTCGATCAGTGCCCAAGCAAACGGGAAAACCGCTCCTGGACCACGTCCGGTAATGATTTTTTCTTTTTCATCCACAACAGCACTGTCCGTCGATGAACACTGTAATTCTTCCGCGACACAGGAGTGACAAGTAAAACGCTTTGGCAAACAACCAGCGTTTTTCAACACCAAGGGAGCGGCACAAATCGCTGCAACCCACTTCTTTTTCTCATGAAAATGTTTGACAGCGGATACTAGCGCCTCATTTCCCTGGATATCAAACAACCCAGGCCCTCCTGGAATCAGGAGCATATCAAATGCATCAAGATCCAAGGAACGATTGAACAATCGATCGGCTTTCAGGAGCAAATTTGGCGAAGCTTTCACTTCTAATGAACGGCCCAAGCTAGCGGTTACCACCGTCACGTTTGCTCGACGCAATAAATCGGTCGGAACCACCATTTCGGTGGCTTCAAAATTGGGAAATAATGCAACTAAAACGGCAATGCTCTTCATGACTTTATGATGAAAAAGTTTTTCTCTCAACGCAAGATTTTTGTCTCGTTAGGGAAAAAATGTTTCCCATACACAATAACGTTGCGCTTAGAAAGAAAAAAATTATAGTAGAAGAAGTAGTATGTCCACTTTCTGGAATGTATGGGGATGCTTTTGGATGCTGTTCTTTTTTGGCAGCTCGATTTTTATTCATGAATTCGGCCATTTTTGGATCGCAAAAAAACGCGGATTGCACGTACCAAAGTTTTCGATTGGTTTTGGGCCAAGCCTGTTCTCTTGGAAACGAGGAGAAACAACCTATTGCATTTCTTTGCTTCCACTCGGCGGCTACGTAGCGCTTCCTCAAATGGGAGAAATTCCCATTTTAGAAGGGAAATCCTCCGAATCTTTACAACCGCTTGGTTTTATCGATAAAACCTTGGTTGCGGTGATGGGCGCCGTTTTCAACCTTCTCTTTGCTTTCCTGCTCGCTTGCTTGCTATGGGTTGTGGGCCTTCGAACCCCTGCACAAGAAAAAACGCGAGAAATTGGGTATATTTTGCCCCAATACGAAGGGGTAGAAACTCCAGCAGCCAAAGCAGGCTTGCACAAAGGCGATGAAATTTTAGCCATCGATCAAGTCCCCATTACCTCTTTTTCAGAAATTGAAAAACGCATCATTTTAGGCTCGGGGCATGGGAAAGAAAATCAGCCGCAAGTGACGATTACCTATCGACGGAACGGAGAAATTCGCAACACCACTTTATCGTTAATGCGCATTCAAACCAATTCTGTGAGCGGCGATCAAATTCGCTTCAGCGGGATTATGGCTCCAAAACAAGATCTGATTGTTGAAGCCTTTGAACCCGGTTCGCCTGCTGAGCTTTGCGGACTACAAAAAGGGGATCGCTTGTTGCAAGTGGACGAAATTCCTTTGTATTCGGTGGTCGACCTGCGCGATTACCTCAATCAAACCAAACCGACGCAGGTCACCTTTTTCGTCGAACGAAACGGAGAACGGTTTCCCGTCCTTTGCCGAACTCAATCAAAGCCCTACCAATACCCATGGTTTCGCTACGGAACCTCTACCAATTTTTTGGATGTGTACGAGGAAAATGGAAGCGTAAAACTGCTACATGCCAGCGGCGAACGATTTGCCACTTTTCCACAAGAAGGGAAAATTATCGCTTGTAATGGAATGCGCGTCCACGATCTTCAAACCTTATCGGAATGTTTTCAACACACGACGGAACGAGCGATTATACTCACCATCGAAACCAACGGGCAACACAAATTAGCGGTCATTCCAAATGAACCCTACAATCTTACCTTCCATCCGATGGAAACGGTCCAACGCGTAGGAATTGCCTTCGGACAACCAACGGTTACCACCCATGAGACCCCCTTCCATCAATTTCGGCAGGCAATCGCGTCTACCTTTGAAACACTCACGTGCCTCCTGGATCGCCATTCCGATGTCAAAATGCAGCACTTAATGGGAGCGCCTGGCATCATGCGCCTTCTGCATCGATTTTCTATCGACGATTTTCGACGTTTAATCTGGTTTATGGTGATCCTGAATATTAACCTGGCGATTCTCAACCTGCTTCCCATCCCCGTACTCGATGGCGGTCATATTGTATTTGCGATTTTTGAAAAACTGCGAAAGAAACCGCTTCCACAAACCATGGTCCTTGGTGTCCAAAACCTCTTTGTGATGTTGTTTTTGGGATTCATGGCCTACGTGATTTTTTTCGATTTACGGCGTTGGCAAGGCGATCTTGAAAAGGAAGCCACCCAGCAACGTTTCGAAAAATTGCAGATACCGACTGCGTTAAAATAGTACCTTTCGAAAACGGTACGCAAATGAACCGAATTGCTCTCTACCTTTTGCTCCTTTTCGGATGGTACTTTAGCGGGTGCACTCTTGCGCTTTTCGCTCAAGATCACGAGGCTTCCAACCAAACAATCGCTGAAAACCGCGCTTCGATTCCTCCCAAGCAAACCTTTTATCCTTTGCTCGAAACACGAGAAAAAGCGTTCTTTGTACGACCCTTCATCGCCCGTTACGAAGAGCCGCAGAAAATTGAAAATACGTTTTTATATCCTTTTGGGCAAGAGATTCGAGAACCACAACATCGTCATGGATATTGCCTGTTTTCCCTCCTCCGTTACGATCGACAAACCGATGAATCTTCGATCAAACAAAACATTCAACTGTTCCCGTTTTATTTTTATCAACAAGGCTATGGTGGCTCCGATTATAAAGCGTTGTGGCCAATCGGCGGAACGGTAAAAAATTTTTTTGGAAAGCAGCAAACCGATTGGTGCGGTTGGCCGTTGTACGTTCGAACCCAAAAGCCGAATGAAACCAATCATTGGTTCCCATACCCCCTCATCAATTTGCGCAAAGGGAAAACATCTGGCTTCGCGTTCTATCCAATCGGCGGCCATTTCCGCAGCCCGGAAAAAGATCTTCGCTACTTTTTATGGCCTCTCGGTTACGATCATCGTTTTTTCAAAACGCAACACGTTCGAAAAGGATTTTTGCCCTTTTACGCGTACGAAGAAAAACCGAATGTAAGAGATGTCAGCATTTTTTGGCCGTTTTTTGGGCACCGCTGGGAATCGCAACCAAATTACGAAGAACATCGCATTTTATGGCCACTTTGGGTACAAGGGAAAGGCGAGCAACGCAATGTGAATCGATGGGCCCCTTTTTACACATATTCTCAAAAAAAACATCGCAGCAAAACTTGGTATTTTTGGCCATTGATCAAGGAACAACGATGGCGAGAAGGTGCGGTAGATATTTACCAAGAGCAAGCTTTGTATTTCTTGTTTTGGCATCAAGAGCAATTTGCTTATCCTTCGAAACGTTTTTTAGGAAGTAAAACGCACTTTTGGCCATTTTACAGCTATTGGGATAATGGGCAAGGACGCAAACAAATGCAAATGCTCAGTCCTTTCGAGGTGTTTTTCCAAAATCATGCGCGTATGCGGGATATTTACGCACCCTTATTCAATCTTTTTCGATACGAAGAAGACGGTCCTTCGATTCGACAAAGCTTTTTATTCAACACCTTTCAGGAGTACCGATGCCAAAACACCCACGAAGTGGATTTGCGATGGCTGTTCCTGCTGCGTTACACCCATACACGGCAAGAAAAATGCTTTTCGCTATTGAAAGGCCTGTTGGAATATAAGAAAATAGGGAACAAACCTTCTTGGCGTTTGTTTTGGATTCCCATCCGTTCTCACAAAAACAAGCCCAAAGATATAAAAATGTTATGAACGTACTAAAAGATTGGTATTATGCCGGCATCTTGTTTGTGCAAACGATACGCGAGCTACGCTTTTTACCTCTTCAATGGGAACGATGCATGCGGCACAGCTGTAATATGGGCTATCAAACCCTACCGATTGTTGGAATCTTAAGCATTTTTATGGGAGGAATTTTGGCCCTTCAAACAGGCTATAGCCTCAATAAGATCCCCGGTGCGCAAAATTTTATCGGAAGCATTGTGGGCCTTTCCATGTGCCGCGAATTGGGCCCTTTAATGACTGCCTTTCTACTCACCGGCCGCATTGGATCCTCGATTACAGCAGAATTAGCCTCCATGTCTGTCTACCAAGAAATTGATGCACTCAAAACGATGAACCTTTCTCCGGTACGATTGCTCGTGATGCCGCGCGTGGTTGGTGGCTTATTCATGATGCCTTTTTTAACCATGTTTGCAAATGTTCTCGGCTGGTTAGGAGGTTGGCTTGTTGTGGAATCCGTCGACGTCATTCATTCTACAGGGAATATGTATTGGCGCAGTTTAAAAAAATTCGTCAACATGGAAAGCATTCACGGCGGTTTGTTGAAAGGGGAATTATTTGCGTTGATCATTATCTTTGTCAGCTGTTCCATCGGCCTTCAAACTAAAGGTGGTCCTCGAGAAATTGGTACCTCGGTCACGAGTACGCTGGTACAAACGATGATCGCCATTCTCACTTGCGATTATTTCGTTTCTAAGCTTCTCTTGTAACAATGCACATTCGTGGATCATCGATACTTTTGCCAAAACATGGTACAATCTAGTTAGCATGGGTGAAAAGAAATCAGCGGTTCGCATTTGCGTCAAACAAGTAACGAAAACGTTTGCGAAAAAGGCCGTGCTGCAAAACTTAAGCTTTACGGTACAACCCGGAGAAATTTTCATCATCATGGGCCCCAGCGGGACCGGAAAGAGCGTCCTGTTAAAATTGCTTTCGGGATTGGATCAACCCACGTCCGGAGAAATTTACATCAACGATCTTCCGCTCAAACAGGTAAAAAAGAGCAACCGGTATGTTCTTGGGCTTGTTTTCCAAGCCGGCGCGTTGTTTAACTCGCTCTCCATTTTTGATAACCTAGCACTGTATTTCCGCGAACGCCAAATTTGCAAGGAAGCAGAAATCGAGAAGCGCATTACGCACGTTCTAAACTTGCTGGGTTTACAGGGAATCGAAAAACAAATGCCTTCTTCGTTATCCGGAGGTATGAAAAAACGGGTTGCTTTAGCACGCGGGCTGTTGATGGAACCAGATGTCTTGCTGTTCGATGAGCCGACTTCCGAGTTGGATTTATTGACCGCTTCCTCGATTATCGAACTCATTGGCTACGTCAATCGACATTTGGGAATTACAACCGTTGTTTCTTCTCACGATATTTTATTAGCAAAAACGATTGGACATCACATCGGCGTGCTGCAAAATGGAACCATGGATACAATTTATACGCCCGAAACGTTATTTCAATCGAACAACGCATTTATTAAAAACTTTCTCAATCCTCGCGTAAACCTGGAACATCCTCAATTTCCTTCTTTTCTAGTATGAAACATTCTTACGATACCCTTCGTGTCTTTCTTTTTACGTTTTTCGGCCTCGGCCTCCTATGGGTCGTCTATAGCGCGCTTCACCAAATTTCGTTTCAAAGTAAATCCACTCAGCAGTACACAATTCAAGCCACCTTCGATGATCTGAAGCAGTTACAATTAGGCGACGATGTTCGAATGGCCGGTATTTGTATTGGGAATGTAACCAATACCGCAATTCAACACAACAAAGCCGTTGCCATTTTGAGCATTGATAAAAAATTTGCCATTCCCTCCGATTCGATCGCAACGATTTCGATGGCCGGCCTATTAGGCGCTCAATACATTTCGATTGTACCGGGAAATTCATCGACCGCAATTCCGCCGAACGGAAGCTTGCGTACACAAACCCCCTTCGATATCGGATCGATGGTTCAAAAGTTTGGTTCGATTGGCGATCGACTGGATCGAATTTTATCGGGATTCGACCCTAATCCTTCTGAAAAAAATCGCTTGAGCCTTTTTCAAGAAATCGGCGAATTTTTCCACGAGAACCGCCAAAAATTGGATCAAATTGTCGACAATTGCTCCCACATTACCGAAAAAATCTCCCAAGGGGGTGGGACGTTGGGGAAATTCATTTTTGAAGAAGACTGTTACCAAAACTTATCCGACACGCTCCAATCGTTTCACCAAATTTCTCAAGAAATTCAAAAAGGGAACGGGATCATTGGGAAAATGATCTACGATCCGCAAATGGCGCAATCTTTCGACGAGCTAACGAAAAACCTGCGTGAATTTTCGGAACGCCTCAACAATGAAAAAAGCACGCTGGGACGAATCATTTCCGATGATACGTTGTACAAAAAAGCCGAAGCAGCCATCGATAAAGTCGACAGCGCGGTCAATAGCGTTTCGAACTCGGGACCGATTACCGCTGTAGGAGCCGCTGCAAGCGCTATTTTCTAGTTTTCTTGCTCCTTAAATCTTTTACCTTTTGATAAAGCTCTAGCAATTCTGAACCATCCAAATCTATCAGCGGTTCGTAAAAAAATGCATTACAGTGAATAAAATCCGGTAAAATTGTAACAACCGCACGCAACGTCTGAGTCTTTTTAGACTGAGGCTTCTTCTGTTTATATCCCTCAAACAAGTTTCGTGTTCGATTGAGGTTCGTCGGTTTACATCCTTCGTTTATCATGAATTTCTCCGCTTTTAAACGGATAGCCATCGCTAAAACCATTTCATCCTCCAGTGTTAATAACCTATTACTTACAATCTGATCACATGTACGGTTCAATAGTTCCCATACGGTTTCCTTGAGATTAATCTTCTCGTTATTACACGTTACATAACGCTGTAAAACTTCTATAACCTCATCACAAGTAATTTCTTCCGTACCTCTCTTACCTCCAACTTTAAAATAGTGCAACAAATGAGTCAGCAACTCTTTGTGTTTACCCTCATTTGTATTTTGTGTCGTTGCAATCCACTGCCGTACCAACGGAATTAAACATAAAAAACACTGATCGCCTATGTATTCCCTTTCCCCTCCCTTCGCTTCTTGCCCAGCTTTTTGGCACCAATATCGAAAAGGATTTTCAGGAATCGGGCAAAAACCTACTTCGCCACTTTCCTTTTGTTTCCTTGCCACTAACCGATTGTTTCCATGTAAGCCTAAACGAGAGCAAAGTGTACTGTAAAAATCATAATTGTGGGGAAAAATGATCCAATAACAATTTGGATTTGCCTCTATCTTCTCTTGAAGATACACTAGCATCGCCAATCTATTTCGGCTATCGAACATATCGGCAATATCATCGATGAGGATAAGCCTTTTTTTTTCACTTTCTTCCCCTTTTTTAGATTCTTTAGATTTTAACGCAAGCATTTGATAATATGCTTTAAAAAAACAAAATGCCGTTTGTTCACCCTTGCTTAAATGTGGAAAAATTTCTTCGTGTGTATATATTTTATTCCTCTTTACAAAACAACCAACCTGTTCCTTATCTATAGCAAATGGGAAATTGAAATGCTTCATCATTTCCTGCACCATTTTCGCAAATTTCTTTTTTCGGACTTCTATCATATTTTTCTCTTGCCCTGTTTTCCCATCATACTTCGTTTTGATAAAATCTAACGCTGTGAAAGCTTCTTCCAAATTTTCATCATCCATGCGACAAACAGTAATACTACTCTCTTTTACCTCTTCGCCTACAGACCCCTTGATAGTCAATGAACCTTTCACAGCCGTTACCTCATCGCGAATCACTTCCTTAATTCGATAGCATTCAAAAGCTCTACAAAATGAACTTTTCCCAACCCCATTATGGGCATAAATCACAATAACGTGGCTCTTCTGAAAGTTGAATTTATAATCTAATTTTTTAATTCCAAAGCAATTCTCCATAACAACATGAAAGCTTTTCTCTTTTTCGATCGTTTGCGCATCTTTCATGTTTTCTTTTAACATCCCTTGATATTCCTATCAAGTTAAAAACGGTTGCTTTTCTAGCTTCCTTCCCATCCTCCTTTCACGGTATTTTCCTTGACGCTTCGCGGAATGTTTTTTCATACTCAGGTTAATAGAATGCCAGGGTAGCTCAGCGGTAGAGCAGAGGACTCATAAGCCTTTGGTCGGTGGTTCAAATCCACTCTCTGGCACCAAGCTTTGCACTCACGAGGATGTAGCTCAGTGGATAGAGCTACGGTTTTCTAAACCGCAGGTCGTGGGTTCGAATCCCACCTTCCTCGCCAGATTGATGCTCTTGCGAGCAACCGTTTTTAGCTGATATCTCCCTGCTGAAGAAAACCTATATGCTTTCTTCTTGGAATATAGGCAACAATAGACACAAGATAACCAAAGTGCCACTGCATGGAATAGGGTGGAACAGGTTTTGGTTGGCCGAAACCGTCCTTCTGAAACTTCAAATAGCGAATACAGATATCCAACAAAAATCCACGGACCTCCTAGGCTCGCGGATTTGAAGAGTAAAGTAAAAAAATTCTTTTGAAAACGAACTCAAGAAGCGATCCTACGCCACGGTAATCGATGGCTCGAGGTACACATCCTGGACGGTATGCAACAACTCTACACCTTCCTCGAAGGGCTTTTGGAAAGCTTTTCGGCCCAAAATGAGCCCCATACCTCCTGCCCGCTTGTTAATGATGGCCGTTTCGATAGCATCATGGAAATCGTTCGTACCGGAAGCGCCGCCTGAATTGATCAATCCTACACGGCCCATATAACTATTCGCCACTTGATAACGCGTTAAATCGATCGGATGATCGGTCGTTAATTCGCGATAAACTTTCTCGTGCGTTTTGCCAAATTTCAAAGCCTGAAAACCGCCGTTGTTTGTTGGAAGCTTTTGCTTAACAATATCCGCACCGATGGTTGCACCAAGATGATTCGCTTGGCCCGTTAAATCTGCACTCGTATGATAGTCCTTATCCGCCTTGAATGCCGAATTGCGCAAGTAACACCATAAAATGGTCGCCATTCCCAATTCGTGGGCATGAGCAAACGCTGCGGTGGTTTCTTCAATCTGTCGGCTGGATTCCGCCGAACCAAAATAAATGGTCGCCCCTACCGCTACGGCACCTAAATTCCACGCTTGCTCCACATCCGCAAAGTAAATTTGGTCAAACTTATTCGGATACGTCAGCAATTCATTGTGATTCAATTTGACAATAAAGGGAATTTGATGCGCATACTTACGCGATACGCTTGCAAGCACTCCATACGTTGAAGCAATCGCATTGCAACCTCCTTCGATCGCTAAACGCACCAAGTTTTCTGGATCAAAATACATCGGATTGGGTGCAAAACTCGCGCCCGCCGAATGTTCAATGCCCTGATCAACCGGCAAAATCGACACATAGCCGGTTCCTGCTAAACGCCCATGATTCCGCAAACGTTCCAAACTATTTAAAACCGGATTCGACCGATCGCTTTTCATCCACACACGATCGATAAAATCAGGTCCCGGCAACTGCAACCGCTCTTTTGCAATCGTTTTACAGACATGCTGGATTAATCGACTGTTATCCGCTTTCAAAAATTGCTCAATATGCTTATTCATGAGATTATTCTACAAAAAACTGCAAAAGATTTCCAGATTTTTATTCCAAGGAAACATTTTTTCCCAAAAGGGCTAAATGTTCCGATGAAGATAAACGGCATAAAAACTGCATACCGTTTGGGTAAACCCCCAACAAAACTTTTTCTTGTTGATACGCAACCACAAGCAAGAACTGGCGATTGCCCAACGGTTTCGATTCCAAAATTTTTAAATTTCGCTCTGAAAACACTCGCCCTCGCCGGCAACCTCGATTTTTTCCATAAACGATCCACAAACTTGCCAACAAAAGCACCCCCCCTACGAGCTGCACGATGGTCGAAAAACTAAGCCCATTGCTTCCAAGCCATGCATTCAAACTGTCCATATGCAAGAAGATTGTATAAAATTTTACCAAAAAACACAATTCTTTTCTTCCTTCTTACACAGCTTCAAACAACGATCCGAACGAAAAGCTTTTCTCTTCCGATTCCCAAAGCGCTGCGTCTTGCAATACCCATAGATGCTGTTTCGCACGCGTACAAGCAACATACAGCAACCGTTGACATTCTCGACGGTACTCATCGAAATCACCCGTCTCTTTCGCATCTTCAGCCCTCCACAAAAATTGATTGCGAACGACACGTGGGTAAGAAGCCGATGGTGGATGAATCGGACGGTAAAAAAATGGTAAAAAAACAGTTTCCCATTCCAATCCTTTGGCCTTATGACAAGAAAATCCTTGTAACGCATCTGATTGAATTTCGACCTCTTCTTCTGCTTCTACATGCAAATAAGGACGCAAATACGTTTCAAACGCAAACCAAGATTGCCCTTTTTGCTGCGTTTGAAAAGCAGTTTTTAGCAGCAAATCCGTAAAATACGCATCCGTTGGTGTTGCCTCACAACGAGGTTGAAAAAACGCTAACAATTTTGTCACACCCGCGCAAAGCGACAAAGCTGCCGTTTCTTGAATCAATCGATCCAGTACTGCTTGCGCGGATTTTACCGTTTGTAAAGAAGACGGCAACGGTTTTGTTACGGGCTGCTTTTGAACACTTCTCTTTTCAAACACCCACGTCAGCGCTTCCGTTGAGCAACCAAAGGCCGTCTGTAACAAACCAACTTTTTCAAAAGTATCTTCTGGGAAATTCACTTCATGAATCATGGCCAAAACATGGCAAAAAAGCGGACAATCTCGACCAGTTACCGGATGGGAATGCAGCTGCATCTTCCAACCCATGTTGGATAAAGCCTGCTGAAATGCTTGCAACCAATCCTTGCGAGGCGATAAAAAGCAAATATCTGATAACGCTCGCGGACGGTTTTGCAAATCAGTCTTTAAAAAATCCGATACGGCGCGTGCTTCTTGCTCCACCGGATCCATGCTTCCATCAAAAGGTACACAAATTTCTTGAAAACTTCCTTCCGTTTTCGCAGCCGATTGTAAAGGGACGTAATCCACTTGCAACGCATCCGTCTGCCTGGACAAAATTTTTGGGAAGTGCGCATTGAGAACGGAAACAATGTTCGATGGGCACCGAAAGGTTTTCGAAAAAATCAACGGTTGGCAACGTTTTTCTTGTACGAGCGTTTGATGGAATTGTACGTACGATGATACGTCCGCTCGTCCATAAATGGACTGCTGCGGGTCGCCCACCATCGAAAAGTGGCTTTTGGGGTGCATCGACAACCACGTTTTTAAAAAATGAAACTGTGCAACATCGGTATCTTGCGCTTCATCTAACAAAATGGAAATCGGATGTTGTGCGTAAAAATTTTTTGCATCAGGCGTTTGGATCACCTGCTGGACCCAACGAATTACATCTGTGTGCGTCAAATAGCCTTTTTCGCGCCGAAAATCAAAAGAACGTTTCACGAAATATGGACCACAAGCCATCGCTAACTGACGCAACGATTGATAAAAGGGGCGAAAAGTTTTTTCAAAAACGGATTGAAAAGCTTTGCCGCCATCCAAACATTTTGGCAAAGGCACAAAATCTTCTCCTTGCTGATAAACTTCCCACCAATGCCGCAATGATTGCTTGGTTTTTTCTATGTTTTTCAACGCTTTTGGATGTCGAGTCGTCGGTTGGTACTCCAAAATCGGCGACAGATCCAATTGCTGCATGCGTTTTTCGATCGCCGCAAGCTCCGCTGGATCCAACCATGCATCGCCCGAACGTTTCCCCAAATCGTTTTCACAACCATGCCATCTCTCCATCGCTTGCAACAACGTATCGACCTCAATGAAACGAAACAACACACGGGGAAATTTTTCCGGCAGTTGTTGAAAATCAAAAGAACGTAAAAAATCATTTCGACAATCGGAGTCTTCTGGCAAATATTCATACGAGGTCGGATCCCATCTCCGAATGAGCTGCCAAGCTAACGAATGGATGGTTCCAAAGAAAACCGGTTGAAGCGCCCATAACGCCCGCGAACGATCGGTATCGGTTCGCAAACGTTCCTGCGCGCGCACTTTTAACGATACAGCTGCTTTCTTTGTGTACGTAATGACGTACAAATTGGGTAACACTTGCGACTGCTGTTGAACGAGACGCACCACGCGCTCCACCAACGCGTGCGTTTTCCCGACACCCGCCGGAGCGATCACTGAAAAATCTTGATCAAGCATAGAAACAAACAACCGGCGTTGTTCTGCATCCGATAAACGAAAAAAATTTTTTTCAAAAACGCTTAACATAAAATTTATGTTTTTTCTAAAAGGAAATGTATAAAAATAAAAGCATTATCTTATATCACACTCGTATCGAGTGTATCCATAAACGCAATCGCCGGTCGTTTCCCGGATTGTCAACCTGAGTGCACGGAAGATCGTTGCGCGCATACTTGCGTGCATTTCGGTCTGCCGGATAGTTGTAGGCTAGGTTGCTACCGTGTTGGTCTAAAAGAGGTCGAACATGCAAGTGATTGTCCGAATAAAATGCCGGATAATTGCCTCCCTACATGCTGCTATAGTGATCCAGCCACGATTGATCATGCACCTGATTGCTGGAATAATCTGCCAGGTTGTGCTAAGAGATGCCGCCGCATCACTTACTACATCATTGAACATGAGCCTTGTTGCTGGAACAAAATGCCGGATGGTTGCACAACAGAATGCCATCGTAATCAAGATGGTACCTATTATCATGGTCCTTTGTGTACAAATGTGCCAAGTGGTTGCTCGGCAGGTTGCCGTTACGTTAAGCCGTTGGTGGCTGAGCACGTGCTCAATTGCCCTAATAGAAAGCCAGTAGATTGCCATGCTGGATGCCATGTGGAGGATGGTCGCATTGTACATCAATCCGGTTGCCCAAATCAAATGCCGGATGATTGCATACAAGGACCAGGAACTTTTGGTTGCCATCGTAACATCGATGGTACATTTTACCATGTCTGTTACAAGAAGTATGATCTTCCTTCTTGCCAACCAAATTGTCACCTCCTTAGTCCGACCCAAATGTGGCATGACTTTGGTTGCCCAAATCATCCAGATAATCATTAAGCAACAAAAGTCTTATTGATAAAAAAAATCCACGGACGTCACCGTTCGTGGATTTTTTATTGGGGAAAAACATTTTCAAACAAAAACCGGTAATCTTGAAATTTTCTGGAAAGTGTTTCAGCCAAAACGACCTGCTTGTTTGTTAGAGACTGGCCGTTTGGTGGTATCCTGAAGTTCGCAGCAAACGAGCCGCGGGTAAGCGTTATTTTTGGAAATAACGACGCAGGCCATCTGTATCAGGTTTCATTGAAACATCCCCTTTCTGCCAATTAGCCGGACAAACTTCTCCTGATTGCTCCACCTGCTGCAGCGCATCAATCACCCGCAAAGCCTCTGGCACTGAACGACCGATCGATAGATGGTTCACTAATTGATGCTGCACAATGCCCGCTTTATCGATCAAAAACCATCCGCGATAAGCCACCAACGTTCCTTCTGCTTTTAACAGACCGGCTTCAAAATGGTACCGTCCAGCCAAAACGCCATAACTCGCCGCAATCGTTTTATTGATGTCCGACACCATCGGATAGATAATCCCCTTTATACCGCCTTGCGACCGCGGCTGCTGCAACCATGCAAAATGGCTTTCCACCGAATCCGTCGAACACGCCACAACATGCGTATTACGTTTGTCAAATTCCGGCAAAGCATCTTGAAAAGCGTGCAATTCCGTTGGGCAGACAAAGGTAAAATCCTTCGGATAAAAAAATAAAAGAACGTACTTTCGCCCCATGTATTTTTCAAGCGAAAAATGCTCTACGATTTCTTCCCCTTCTAATACAGCTGGCGCTGAAAAAGAAGGAGCCTTTTGCCCTACTAATGTGGTCGGCATTTGAATCATTTCCTGACACATACACATAACTTCAATCCTTTGAAAAAGGTTAACAAACTTCCGAACGAAGCGATGGCTTTTCCTCAAACGCGTTTTTCATCGGCACCAACAATACCGGCGTTTTCGTTTTTAACCACAACTTTTGCTCTTTAAAAATTTTCGCTGATACCCATTCACACGTTTCGCCCACTGTTTTCACCGGATGTTTTCGACCTCTTTGGCTCACGTTAAACGATTTTGCCACCTTTTGCAATTTTTCTGGAACCGACTGCATCGCTTCACTTTCGGGCAATTGCAGAACCCAACCAACCCATTCTTTCCCTAAAAGCTCACCCTCCGCATCCGAAACCACTACCACAAACTGCTTCTTCTCTGGTACTTTCTCCTCTTCATCCGACGAATTTTTCCCCTTCGCAATCGCAGATTGCAACTCCCCTAAAATTTCATGAACCAAAGCACTGCCTAAATCCGAATGCTGCAAAACCTGCTT
>JAGDCJ010000052.1 GCA_017958565.1 Opitutales bacterium | reverse complement strand
TGGGATGAGATCCCCGCTGTAATGGAGTTATAAACTGTTAATGACTACTGTCGGTTTTCCTGCATGTCCGAATCACGGCAAAAACCCATGCAATGGCGAAAAGGAGGTATATCGTAAAAGCGTAAGGCGCAATATCTTCATACGTGGATTGAACACCCGTAAAGCTACTTAAAACGGTAAGCATCCATACTTGGAATCCTGATCCAAATGCTTTCCCAAAACGGTACCCCATCCCATCGACCACTGCTTTCCCTTTCACTTTTAATTCTTCTGCGAGCGGAATAAAAGAAATTTCTTTGCTCATATCGAAAAACGACATTTTGGAAGAACGATCCAACACCATCACACACAAGCCAAATTGAGCAATAAAAGAAGAAAAACTGAACAAATTCCCATATTGGGACAAAAAATATCGTTTGCACAAAAGGCAACTAAACAATCCAATTCCACCAATCAAGAGAATCATAGGGGTCAAAAGCGCCCCCACGGACCAAGAAAAACGTCGGAAAACGACCGTTACAAAAAGCGTAAAAACAATGGATAACATTCCATAAGCAGCCGTATAGTGGTTCATAAACGTGCAATAATCGTTTGGATGGGGAAAACACGTTCTCAATTCATGTTTCCAAAAATTTTCGAGCATGTTATCTGTAAAACCATAAGCCGCCACCAAAACTAAAATCCAAACTAAATAATGCGATTGCAAAACCAACCGCAAGCTGTCTCGGAACCGCATTTTCCCTTTTGCTTTGACCTGAACACCTGGCAATTCGGCTCGATCATAAAAACGTTTATCGGTCAGAACATTCCGATAAACCCAATGATACAAATACATTGCGAAAAAACTGGTAACAATCACTACTCCAATCAAACAATTTAACGTGAACTGCCAAGTATCAACGCACGAAGGATTTGCCTTACGAATATCGGAAAAGAACGCTCCCACCCACCCAGCAACCGCAACCGCAATTTGGCCAAAAACAAGGAGAAATCCGTACGTCCGTTTCGCTTCTTGCACCGTTGTAATTTGCGCCATAAATTGCCAAAATAAAATCGTCATAATAAAGGTGCTCCATAATTCAGCAAAAACAAAAAAAATCGCATAACTCCAAACACCCCAAATAGAAAACAGGTAAAAAAAGGAAGGGTAAGCGACCTGATACGCCGTAACGGTTTCTACGGATGGATGCAAGCTTTCGCGAAAGGGGTACAAAACGGTTACAAAAATCGCAAAAAAGCCAACAAACGTCCCTAAGGTTGCATCATACAAGCGTTCATTTTTCAATCGATCGCTTGCCTTGGTATATACGATCATAAAAAGAACGGTAAAAATAGGCACACATAACTTTAAGAAAGAAACGCCTTCTACCCCTGCTGTTGTTACGATCAACGAATCTTTAATATTTTTTAAACAATAGTGATTGAAGATGGAAAAGCAATGAATTCCCAATAAAGGAACAAATTTTTTCAACTCATACCGGTGGATCGGGAAAAAGAAATCTTTCAATCGCAAAAAAAAATGTCCCACCTTCCCCGAAGCTCGTGTATATTTTCTCTTAAACAGAGGGGGAAAAATTGTCAAGTGGATTTTTTACACGTGCAACCAGCTCTTGCCATCGAAGAAACAAAACGATTGCTCAGTATAAAAGCGGTAGGTCAAACAAACGTTACCCATTATGGACACTGATTTTTTCGCAAATCGACGTAAGCGGCACGCGATAAACGATCGTTGATCGCCCGACCAAGGCCTTGCTGTGGTGCCGATTCAATCCAAATCGAGCGCCAATGCTCTTCATCTAACGCTTGCAAACAAGCAAACAAATTGGCAGCGGCCTCCTCTAGATTTCCCCATGGACTGAGCACTCGTTCACACGGCTGTAACGATCGTAGTGGCGGAAATAAAAAAACATGGACCGATTGCTCCTGAAAAATTTTTCGCTCCTCATCCGAAGAAGGAGCAAACGTCGATAAACAATCGACCCAATACAGCGGTGTTTTGGGACTGTAATGCCTTTTGTACAATCCAGGTGCTAGATGCGGCATTTTTTCTGCAACCACGGCATTCGATCGACCCACCGGAATTTTCAAAAAATCCTGCAAAACTTCCCAAGAAATCGGGCCATCGCGCAACAACATGGGTCGACATTCATCCAACAACGACACAATCGTTGATTCTAAACCGAGCGGACAAGCCCCACCGTCCAAAATATACGATAAAACGTCTCCCATATTGTTCATCACATGCGCAGCCGTCGTTGGGCTCACCTGCTGAAAACGGTTCGCGCTTGGCGCCACCAAGGGCTCTTGTATCGCCGTAAGCACATCTCGAAAAATCGGCGAACTAGGGCATCGCACCGCAACCGACGCTTGCCCTGCTGTCACAATATCCGGTACCGATGGCTTCTTTTTTAAGACAAAGGTTAGAGGCCCTGGCCAAAATCGTTCGGCCAATCGTTGTACCAACGGCGTTACTTCTGCAATCGCTTGCAACGATTCAACTCCCAATACATGAACAATCAGCGGGTTATGAGCAGGACGTTGCTTGTAAGCATAAATCTTTCGAATGGCACTTTCCTTCGATAAAGGCGCAGCCAACCCATAAACCGTTTCGGTCGGTAATGCCACCGGTTCCCCTTGACGCAACCAGCGAACCGCTTCTTCGACCGAAGTTCCAACGATCGCTCTCATAACCTTTCCATTGAATGGGAAAACATCCAACTCCGCACCTTATTTATCTAAACTCACAAACTTTCTGAAGCTTTCAGAAAGAGAAAAGGAAACCTGCGTAAAAATTCTTACAAATACGATCTTCTTTTCGCCAGGCTTGAAAAATTTCTTCCGAAAAACTGGAGGAAAGCCCAAAAGGAACCACGCCTTTACGGCATCTGCAATAAATTGCGCGATTGCTTAACTATTCGCGTCAAATGGCGCTGCTCCCTTGCGGTTACATGAGTCTTGTCTCGCGGTAAAATTTTCCCAGTTTCCGTTGTAACCTTTCGCAATTTATCCGTATCTCGCCACGTCCATTCCAAAATCGACATTTTTTTGGCCATATTTCTTAATGCTTTTCATTAAAAGCAATTAGTAGGAGCATGCAAGTAAAAACTTTCTTAACGGTTGTGCTTTGACAGTCAACGGTACGAACTTCGTAAAGGATTCATAAGAAAATGATCCGAAAACATGCCTTACTTTTCAAGCAAAAAACAGCCTCTTTCTTTTGGGACAAAGATTGACAAAGATTCATCGTTTTGCTTCACTACTATTAGTTTTATGAAAAGCAATTTATTGCCCATTTTGGAATACATGGAGCGAGAAAAAGGAATTTGCCGAGCCGATATGATTGCCTCCATTATCGAGGCGGTTCAAACCGCTGCTCAAAAGAGCCCGGGGTGTCAACAAGAACTTCGCGTCGAAATCCATCCACAAACGGGAGAATTGCAAGCATGGGCACGATGGAAGGTGGTCGATTCAGTTACCGATCCGCAAAAGGAAATTCCCATTATCACCGCGCGCAAAACGGCTCCGCATATTGCATTGGGAGAAATCTTGGAACAACCTATTCAACTTTCTTGCTTAGGAAGAATTGCCGCAAAAGCCGCCCAGCAGTTGATTGCTCAAGAAATCAAGTGTTTCACGCAACAACATACTTGCGAGCAATTCCAGGATCGCATTGGAACCATTTTGTCCGGAATTGTTCGCTTCCAAGAACGCGGCAATATTACCATCGATTTTGGCCAAGCCGAAGGGACGTTGTTTCGTAAGGAAGCCATTTGGTGTGAACATTTTCATCCAGGAGATCGCATTCATTGTTTATTGCAAGGTATTAAGAAAACGCTGCATGGGCCCGAGCTTGTGCTAACACGCGCTCATCCGGATTTCGTGAAAGCCATGATGATGTGCGAAGTTCCTGAACTAGCCTCCCAAGAAGCATCATCCGACAGCGACCATCCCATTTTCATCAAAGCGATGGTGCGCGATCCTGGATTCCGTACCAAAATATGCGTAGATACCCATGATCCCCGCATCGATCCTGTGGGCACTTGCATCGGCAAATACGGTTCTCGCATCAAAAATGTGTTGAAAAATCTGGGACAAGAAAAAATTGATATTGTCCGTTATTCGGACGATATACGAACCTTGTTGTTGCGAGTGGTGCACCCAGCGATTCCGCAAGATTTGCAGATTGATGAAGCCACACGAACCATTCGGTTTTCCTTGGAAGAAAAAGATTTTGCGGTGTTTGTGGGAAGAAGCGGGCGCAATTTAAAACTCGCCTCGCGGCTAATAGGTTATGCTATTCAGGTGCAACATTTGCAAAGCGTTGGGTTAAATTTCGAAGATCAAAAAACACAAGCCATCCAAACGTTGATGCAAAGCTTAAATATTTCTGAAACCCTTGCCGCACATTTGGTCGAAAACGGTTTTACCGACCGAGAAACACTTGCAGAGTCTTCTGAAGAAGATTTGATCGCACAAGGCATCTCTGCTGAAGACGCACAAAACATTCTGGCATCTGTAAAGGATACCCACGAGTAAACAATTCGCAATATGGCCGAATCAAACGTTCGAGTTTACGTAGTTGCACAGCAATTAGGGGTCCCTAACGAAACGCTGTTGGCAAAGCTCCGCGAAAAGGGGATCACCGTTCGTCATGCAGCCGATACCATTTCCAGCAAAGAAGCGGCATCTTTATTAGCAGAAATGCAAGGGAAAACGTTTGATAAAAAGCCTTCCTTGAAATCTCCTGCATCGAACGCTACCATTGCTACCGAAACCCTTCACAAAGCTACTGCACCTTCCTCGTCCCTCAAAACCGCTCCTACCTCTCCTTCCTTTTCCACGCTCCGAACTTCCCCCAAACCACCTGCTTTTCCATTTCAACCAAAAAAGTCTTCTTCTTTACCAAACGCTCATTCTACCCCCTCTTCGACAATCAGTGCGTCCAGCATTGCTCATCCTTCTTCGGATTCATTAACCAATGCTTCGTCGGAACCGATCCAATCGTCTGCCGTTCCGAAAATCAACTTGTTAACACCGAAACCTTTGGTAGCTCCTTCCGTTTCTATGCCAAACCTTTCTCGTGTTTCCACTGAAAAGGCTGTTTCAACAGAATCGATCGAAAAAAAGACGCTTTCGGTCAAGCCACCGTTGGTATTGCGCGAATTAGCAACGCTGCTCAATGTAAAACCTTTCCAACTTATTGGTGAATGCATGAAAGCAGGCACCTTTGTCACAGTCAACCAAGTTTTGGAAGAATCCATTGCGCAAAAAATCGCTGAAAAACACGGCGTTACGTTGGTGTTTAAACGGCGTGATCAAGGGAACATCGTTAAAAAAACGACCGAAACGCCCCAAGATGAATCCAAAATTTTGGAACCACGGCCTCCCATCGTTTGCATCTTAGGACACGTCGACCACGGGAAAACTACCCTATTGGATACGATCCGAAAAACACGCGTCGCTGCGAAAGAAGCCGGCGGTATTACGCAACATATCGGCGCTTATCAAGTGGAAGTAAAGGGTAAAAAAATTACTTTTTTAGATACCCCTGGACATGCTGCTTTTTCAAAAATTCGCCAACGTGGCGCCACAGTTACCGACATCGCGATCTTGGTCGTCGCAGCAGACGATGGATTCATGCCACAAACCGAAGAAGCATTGCAATTTGCACAAAAGGAAAATGTTCCCGTCGTCGTTGCCATTAATAAAATTGACGCAAAAGGTGCCAACGTCGATCGAGTCAAACAACAAATGCAAAAGCACGGCATTGCACCGGAAGATTGGGGAGGCGATACGCTTTACACAGAAATTTCCGCACTCAAAGGAACCAACGTAGATGCCTTGCTCGAATCCGTATTGCTCCAAGCAGAAATGATGGAATTAAAAGCCAATCCAAAAGGAGCAGCAGAAGGGGTCGTCATTGAATCGAAAATCGAAGTAGGTCGTGGAACAACCGCTACGGTCTTGATTCACAAAGGGACCTTGAAGCCTAGTGATTCACTGGTTTGCGGTACGCATTATTGCAAAGCTCGCGCCTTATTGGATGAAAACGGGAAAAACGTCCCGCAGGCAACGCCAGCGACACCCGTACAAATTCTTGGTTGGTCCAGTGCACCGGAATCAGGCGCTTCATTCCACGTCGTGAAGAATGAAAAAGAAGCGCGGCAGGAAGCGGAAGAAGCCAGTCAGCTCGCAAAACAAGCCGAATCTTCTCAGCCGCACCGTGTACAAACCGTTGAAGAATTAATGGCTGCGTTGGATGCAAAAGAACAGCGCGTATTGCGCGTTATTCTTCGCGGGGATGTTCATGGAAGCGTAGAAGCCCTTGCGGATTGTTTAAAAGCGATTCAAAGTAAAAAAGTCACGTTAACGATTGTGGATGCCCACGTTGGCCAAATCACACTCAGCGATATTCATTTAGCCCATGATTCCCAATCGACCATCGTAGGGTTCCATACGAAGTTAGAAAATGGTGCACAATCCGCAGCTAAACAAGATGGCGTGCGTATTTTACAACACGACATTATTTACGAATTGATCGATCAGGTTACCAATGCCATGCGGGAATTGTTAGATCCCGAATGGAGCGAAAACAAGCTGGGTTCCGCGGAAATTCGCCAAGTTTTCATGATTTCCAAGAAACCCATTGCCGGGTGTATGGTCACGGAAGGAGAAATCATCCATAACGCTGCTGCACGATTGATCCGAAAAGGGAAAATTTTGGCCGATACGAAAATTTCTACCCTCAAACGCTTCAAAGAGGATGTTGGTAAGGTGAAATCGGGTTACGAGTGTGGAATTGGCTTCGACAGTCTACCGGAAGCTTTCCAAAAAGGGGACATGATTGAGTGTTATGAAAAAGTTCCCAAATTGCCGGACTTATGAAGCGTTTTCGATTGATTCGTATCAATGAGCTTTTAAAACGTGCGATCAGCGATTATTTGCGCAAATATTTTAGGGACGAAGCCGCTAGCATCACCATTACGAAAGTCCAAACGGTCGATGATTCAAAAAGGGCCGATGTTTATTTTTCCGTCTTTCGTCCAGAAGATCGTGCCACTGCCTTCCAGTTTTTGAAAAAGGAGCGGAATCATATTCAATTTGGGATCAGCAAAGAAATTCGGTTAAAATACACGCCACAATTGTTTTTTGTATGGGATGCTTTATTGGAAAAAACACATCAAATGTGGAATTTATTACGGGAAATCGAGATAGAACAATCTTCTTCCACAGACTCGGAAGCGGATCCTTCCTAACCCAAATGTTTCTTGAATTTTCCCTTGCAAGGCGAAACGATTTCTCGTTATGCTTAAAATCAAGCATGCATCCGCTGAAGATTTTTCTACTATAATGATCGACCCAAAACTTCGATCGTTTTTGGAAAAACATTTTTCTACTCTTCCCGCCTTTTTACATGCCCTTCTACCCAACCAAGTCGCTCGTTTTTGGGAATCCGTACAAGCACGTTCGTTACCCGAATGGGAACGCTTGATACAAGTATTGTCCCCATCATCAAACCGCAATCTTGATACTCTTTCTTGGGAAGAACCGCTTTGCTGGTCCATCGAACGTCTTTCTCAAAAAGGACTTTCACCTTCTTCTCTTCAACGTATCGGAGAAGCTGCGTTCCAAAACGGAGAAGTTGCTTTCTTAACCGTTGCAGGTGGATTAGGAACGCGCCTCGGATTTCTAGGGCCAAAAGGCCTGGTTCCCGTCACGCCACTCCAACAAAAAACACTTTTTCAGGTATTTGCGGAAAAGTTGCAGGCGTTGCAAAAACGCTATCATCATCCATTTCACTGGCTCATCATGACCAGCCTGCAAACCGATGCCGCAACGCGCAAAGCATTTCAAGAACATCACTGGTATGATCCCCATTACCTTCATTTTTTTCAACAAGGTACGCTCCCGGCTTTTTCCACCGAAAACGCGCTTTTGGTAGATGAGAATGGACAAATCGCAGAATTTCCAGATGGGCACGGTGGCGTCTTCCAAGCACTGCAAAAAGCACAATTGCTTCCCTTCCTTCAGCAGGAAGGCATTCGTACGCTTTCCTATTTCCAAGTTGATAACCCGTTGGTTCATTTGGATGATGCCCTATTCTTAGGGGTACATCTTCAACAAGCTTCCGATTTTTCAACCAAAGTGGTCGAAAAAATATGTACAGAAGAACAGGTAGGATTATTTGCGCAAATTAATCAACAATTACAATTGGTAGAGTATAGCGAATTTCCCCCTGCGTACGTTTCGGCACGAAACTCCAAAGGTACTTTACGTTACCGATGGGGGAATACCGCCATTCATCTTTTATCGATGGATTTTGTACAAACCTGCGCAAAGCAACCGCTTCCATACCATGTATGCCGGAAAAAAGTTTCTGCTTGGGACCCCGCTTTACAAAACAAGCAAGTGATGGAAGGACATAAAATTGAACAGTTCATTTTTGATGTACTGCCGCAAGCGCGCCATCCCTTATTGTGGGAAGTCCAACGAGAAGAAGAATTTAGCCCGGTCAAAAACGCCACGGGAACCGACACGTTGCTTACGTGTCAAAACGATCAAATCCAACGCTGGTTACGGTGGCTGAAAAAAACCGATCCTTCTTGGTTCGCGTCCCAAAACAACCCCTTGCTTCCCGCTTTTGAAATAAGTCCCCTGTTTGCCGATAACGAAACAGATTTTTTTCACGCCTGGAAATGTCTTGCCCAAAAACCGCACTCTTTACAAGGATGGTACGCTCATGAAAGTTGAACCAAAAACCCTTATTCAAGCTTTGAAAAAAGCTGAAAAGCAAGTTGCACCGGAGACGCTGGCAAACGCAACGCAGTTTTTACGCACCCCAAAACTACCCACATGGGCTCTTGAAAGTTTCGCTGAGCTTCTGCAACGAAAGCAGTGGGAAGAAATCGATCGTCGCTTTGGCCAAACGTTATCCTTTGGTACAGCTGGAATTCGCGGGCGAACCATTGGCGTATATTCCACAGCGGTTGAAAAAAAGGGGAAACAGTACCTGCATGCGGCTATCGGCTCCGCTTGCATGAACGATTTTAATGTTATTGCAACCACATAGGGGCTCTTTCAATACAGCAAAAATTATTTAGAAACCGCTTGTGAATTTCCGGAACGTCCCAAGTTGGTCATCGCTTACGACACCCGGTACTTTTCCCAACATTTTTGTAAATTGATCGCTTCGACTTGGATTGCATGCGGAGGAGATGTGTATATATTTGATGGCCCTCGCTCAACGCCGCAATTAAGCTTTTCCGTACGATACCTGAAAACGATCGCAGGTGTTATGATTACCGCCAGCCATAATCCGTTCTTCGATAACGGCTATAAGGTATACGGACCCGACGGTGCACAAATCGAAGAAAAAGCCGCTGCTGCGATCACCCAAAACATTCAAAAAATAACGCTGGCCGATACACTCCCGTATGTAGAAATCCACCTCGATGGGGCTCTTTCTTTGCCACACACGCTGGATGATGCTTATCTGGAAACTTGTGAAAACTCCATTGTCGATTTGTCGTTATTTCGAAAAATGCGCTACATGCATATTGTATACACCCCTTTACATGGAACAGGCTCGGTTTGTATTCCCACCTTACTAAAAAACTTCTCCTGGAATATCCACAACGTGGAGCAACAAATGTCTATGGACAGCGCTTTTCCAACCGTTGCTTCTCCTAATCCGGATAACCGCGAAACGCTTACACTTGCCATCAAAGAAGCGCAACGTGTCCATGCAGATGCCATCATCGCTACCGATCCTGATGCCGATCGAATGTCTCTCTTGCTCAAAGATACGCATGAAGAATGGCAACTCCTCAGTGGCAACACGATCGCAGTTTTACTGGCAGAATACCGTTATACTCGATTGATGCAATATCATCGATCCCTCGCAAGGGTACACTCTCGTATGGCCATTGTAAAATCATACGTCACCACTCCTTTATTAAATGCGTTTGCCAAAAAACATGGACTAAAGTGTGTCGAAACGCACACCGGTTTCAAATGGATTGGTGCCAAGCTAAAATCGTATGAAGAGAAGGTTACAACCTATTTATTTCGCACCAAAGGGTTTGCGTTAAATTACACACGATGCACCTTCGAAATGCGCCGCGACCAACTCTACCATCATTCTACTTATCTTTTTTTGGGAGCAGAAGAGAGCTGCGGATTCTTGTGCAATGACGCCGTTCGCGACAAAGATGGCAACGCAGCCGCTTTAATGGCTTGCGAACTGATTGCCTATTTGAAATCGAAAAACATCAACTTCACGGAATATTTGGATGAAATTTACTACCAGTACGGATATTTTCATGAAGATTTATTAAGCTTCACATTGGAAGGCCAAAAAGGAACGCAAACCATTCGCCATTTGATGCAATCGTACCGTCAACATCCGCCACAAAAAATGTCCAATACCCGCGTTCTGAAAATCATCGACTTCCTACATCCTCAAGGTATGGTCGACGCGGATGGAGATGCTGTTCCACCCGCTGATTTTCTCATCCTTCGATTGAACAATGGTTGCAGTGTGATGGTACGCCCGAGTGGAAC
>JAGDCJ010000051.1 GCA_017958565.1 Opitutales bacterium | reverse complement strand
GACATCGAAGCTTTTGCAGCAGATTTGGTTTTTTCTACATTTCCAGACTTTTTTACTGCTTTCAATTTTTTGGAAGCGGTCTTCATGCGACTTTTTTCCGCTTTTCTCCTTGCCGTTACTTTCGCAGTCTTTCGAATGGACTTTTTAGAAGATCGAATATTTGCCATGTTACTTCTTCTACTACTTTATTTGCTTATTTTAAATAAAAAAAATGTTTTGTCAAAACTTTCCTTTTTTACCACGCACGTATGTGGCAACGATTATACGTTTCTTGCAATTGAGAAGGATGTAAGTGCGTATAAATTTGCGTCGTAGAAAGGTCGCTATGTCCCAACATCGCTTGAATACTGCGCAAATCAGCACCATTTTGTAACAAGTGCGTCGCAAACGTATGGCGCAGCAAATGCGGTTTGATTGGAATGGATAACCCAATTGCACGAGCATATTCCCTCAAATGCACCCAAAAAGTTTTTCGCGAAATCGGTCGTCCCCATCGACTTAAAAACACAAAATTGCCGCTGTTTGCCTTCAAAAGCAAAGGACGTCCTTGCACCAAATACGCTTGTAAATGTGCTTGCGCTATCGATCCCAACGGAACCAAACGCTCCTTGCTACCTTTCCCATAAATCTTCAAAAAACCTTCTTGCAAGAATACCGACTGTAACCATAAGCCACACACTTCCGAAATGCGTAATCCGCAGCCGTACATCAAGGAAATCATCGCGCGATCTCGCAACCCATTTGGGGTGGAAAGCACGGTACTGTTTTGCAACTGCTCCACCTCTTTCAAGGATAAGGTATGCGGCAATTCGCGGTTTTTCTTCGGATGAATAGCCCGCTCCATGGGATTTTTCTGCAAACGTTTTTTCTTCAACAAGAATTCAAAAAAATGATGCAAAGCTGCAATTTTTCGCGCCCGTGAAGCTGGTTTCAAATCCAACAACGCGCATTGCCAAGATTCGATTGTTCGTTCGGTTACGCTTTCCCATGAATCTACATGCGCGCATTTCCAAAATTGCAACAAATCATACCGATACGATGCCTGGGTATTGTCCGATAAGCCGCGCTCTAAATGCAAATATCCCAAAAAACGTTCGATATCGGTAAAAAGAGCCGACGGTATCGAAACCAAACGCTTATTCGCCTTTGAAGCAGCAATCTTTTGGTTGTGAACGCCCATCGAGCTTTTGGGTTCATTGACCGATCGGATAAGCGGTCTTTTCCCCTTCACTGCGTGCAATAATCACCGTTCCACACGTATCGTTCAACACATTGACGGCTGTCCGAAACATATCTAAGAAACGTTCGACCACCCAAACAATCCCAATCGATTCAATCGGTAAACCAACGGAGCTCACAATCATCGTAATGGCAATTAAGGCTGACGCAGGAATTCCCGCTACGCCCACCGAGGTTAGCAGTGCCATAAAAACCACCATCAGTTGATCACTCCATCCAAAAACAATCCCTTGCGTCACTTGATATAATTGCATTAAAAATAACACCACGACACATTCATATAAAGCCGTTCCGCACATGTTAATAGTAATACCCAGCGGCAACGTAAAGCGTGCAATTTTCGGAGAAACACCCGACACCGTCTCGATTTTATCCAATGCAATCGGTAGGGAAGCCGCAGAAGAAGAGGTTGAGAAGGCCATAAACCACACCGGCAGCATCGCTCGAAAATGCGCAAATGGTCGAACTTTCCCAACAAAGCGCAACAAAAGGGATAAAAAAATCAACACATATGTGGCAAATCCTAACAAAACGGTCCCTACAAAAACGAGCAACGGTTGAAGGAGGTCACACCCTGCCTGTAACAAAATAGGGGTTACTAACCCGAATACACCGATGGGAGAAAACGCAATCACGATACGGGTAATATTGCGAATGATTTGCTGAATTCCTTCCCATAAACGTAATTGGACTTCGCGCAACGTCTCCGGCAAGCGGCTAATAAAAAACCCAAACAATAAACTAAACGTGATGATGCCTAAAATTTGCCCATTATCCGCCGCAGCGGAAAAAATATTGGAAGGGAACAACCGCAAAAAAAAATCAGAAATTTTCGAAGTTGATTCGGTCGATAATTGTATAAAATGCTCCGGTAGGGTATTTGCCTGCCCTAAAATTTTTGCTGCTAATGCTTGATCGATATGCCCCGGTTGCAAAGCGTTGACCATTCCTAATCCGATAAAAACAGCAACCATACAGCTCAAAAAATAGAATGAAAAGGCTTTCAACCCTAAACGCTTACATTCTGATTGCGACCCAAACGCCATGCCGCAAATCAAAGACGAAGCAATTAATGGAACCACCAGCATTTTTAAGCCATTCATGAAAAATTTCCCTACCCACTCGCACCCTTGGATAAAAGCTTGCGTACAGGGCGTTTCTACCAACTGGGCACATCGCAAGCTGATGACCACCACCAGGCTGCAGCACAAAGCGCTTACCACACCCCAACGATCCCAAAATTTTCGCACCGCTTTATCGTAAAGGATGATCGTCCAAACAACAAGTTTTTTCAAGACTTAATAAAATGCGGCTATTGATACCCAACAGCCGCCAAAAAAAAAAAACGCCGGGATCTTTTCCCTAATATTCTTCTCTTTTAAAACACAAAATGAACACCGATTTCGGCACTATGAATCGGTTTTATCTCTACATCTACATCTGGTGCATTATTATAATAAATATCAATGTTATTTACCCTCAAAGACTTCATTTTATACGTAAAATCTTCATTGAAATAACGGCAGCGATAGCCAATCCGTAAACAGCAGTTTTCCGCCAATCGACAACCCAAACCAACAAATGCTTGTTCAAATATCGAAAAATCAGAACATTTATAATACACATCCATACTTCCTCCCGGAATAATAAATCCATTAGCATTTAGAAATCTGGCATTTAGTTTACTAGAAACTTTTCCACCACCAATGCCTACACCGATATATCCAAAAAAATTCTCCCCAATCGGTTGACAATAAGTAGCATTGATGGCTCCAAATCCAACCCATCCTGTCGCACGGCCTTTACCCTCTATTTCCGAATTAACACCTACTATGTTAAAATTTTCTTTTGCCTCTATTTCCTTTGTTCTAACATGCAAGTAACCAGCTTCCACCCCCAAACAAAACCTTTCTTCCCAAGAGAATCCTATTTCTATGGAAGTATTCCACGGTTGTTTCATGGAATAAACCTCACCCATCCATTTTGTCTTC
>JAGDCJ010000050.1 GCA_017958565.1 Opitutales bacterium | reverse complement strand
TGCTCAAAAAATTCAGAAAAAACCTACTGTAACCAGCATTGCTCAAGCGTGTTTGGTGATGGTCGCCAAGCGGATTTTGGAAATGATTCCCGGGCGCGTTTCGATCGAAGTGGATGCCCGTGTAGCTTCGGATGAAAAAAAGACGGTGCAAGCGGCAAAGGATTTAATCGCGTTTTGTCAACAAGCCGGTTGCGATACACACCGTATTTTGATCAAGATTGCCGCGACGTGGGAAGGGATTCAGGCAGCGGGTGTGTTAGAGAAGCAAGGGATTGCATGCAATGGAACCCTGATTTTTCATGAAACGCAGGCTCTTGCTTGCGCACAGGCAGGGGTGACCTTGATTTCGCCGTTTGTGGGTCGTATTTACGATTGGTATGTTGCGCATGACCTATGGAAAAATGGGCAGGAGGATCCCGGCGTGGAATCGGTACGCCGCATTTTTCTCCTTTTGAAATCGCAAGGGTATCCGACGGAAATTATGGGGGCAAGTTTTCGAAATATCGGTGAAATTATCGGATTGGCCGGCTGCGATCGTTTGACCATTGCGCCGAAATTTTTGCAAGCTTTATCGGTATCTTCGGAGCCGGTAAAGCGCTGTTTAACGATACCGGAAAGAAAGATTCCTTTGGCCCGCATCACAGAGGTGGAATTTCGTCAGCGAATGGCGGAGAGTGCGATGGCAACCGAAAAATTGTCCGAAGGAATTGCGCAGTTTGCACAAGCAGGGGAGGCGTTAAACAAGTGGATTTGTGCAGAGTTAGAGAAAACGCATCGGTTGTATGAGAACGAATGAGCTGGTTTGATTGATCGTAGGAAGGTGGTAACTTTACCGTGCAAAAAACTTTTTACCTGACCACTCCGATTTATTACCCTTCCGGGAATCCGCACATTGGTCATTGTTATACCACGCTTGCGTGTGATGTGATAGCGCGTTATCGGAGAATGCAAGGTGATCGCGTTTTATTTTTAACCGGCACGGATGAACATGGTTGGAAGATTCAGCAAAAAGCGAAAGAAGCGGGTATGGAACCACAAGTGTATGTGGATCAATTGACCGATCGCTTTCGGAAATTGTGGGATTGTATGAGCATCCAATACGATCGTTTTGTCCGTACAACCGATGCGTATCATGTGCAGACGGTTCAGTCGGTTTTTCAAAAATTGTACGATCGTGGGTACATTTATAAGGGCGAATATATCGGTTTGTATTGCACCCCGTGTGAAAGTTTTTGGACGCCCAAGCAGGTGGTGAATGGAAAATGCCCAGATTGCGGACGGGAAGTAACCGACGCACAGGAAGAAGCGTATTTTTTTCAATTATCAACATTTACCGAAAAAATTGGAGATTTTTTGAAAAATGGCACATTTTTGCAGCCGAAAGAGCGCGCATTGGAGCTGTTGAACAATTTTATTCGTCCAGGTTTGGAAGATTTATGCGTATCTCGTACGGGTGTCTCATGGGGGATTTCGGTGCCATTTGATCCCAAACACACCGTGTATGTTTGGGCGGATGCTTTGTTCAATTACCTGAGCGCCTTGGGGTACGAAAACGCACGGTTTTCCGATTGGGAAACTTTTTGGCCTGCGCAACTTCACTTGGTGGCAAAGGACATCATGCGCTTTCATGCAATTGTTTGGCCGGCTTTGTTGATGGCGTTGGATTTACCGCTTCCGAAACAGCTTGCGGTTCATGGTTGGATAACGGTGGAGGGAAAGAAAATGAGCAAGTCGGTCGGAAACGTGATCGATCCGTACGTTTTGACAAAGCTATATGGGGTCGATGCGGTTCGTTACCACCTTTTGCGGGAATTGGCACTCGGTTGCGATTATGAATTTTCTTCCGAAGTGATGGCGCGCCGCATTGATTCGGATTTATCCAACGGTTTAGGGAATTTGGTGTCTCGGACGGTGGCAATGGTGGAGAAATATTTTGGTGGTACGTTGCCGGTAGAGCGCGAAATCGTTGCGGCGGATTCGGTGCTGATCGATGCAGTTTGCGCGTTGCGAAAAAAAGTGGATGCGGCGATCGATGCGGTGCACTTGAAAGAAGCACTCGCCGAAATTTTTGCGGTAGTAGCGATGGCGAATCAGTATGTAGATGCTAATGCACCCTGGCGGTTAGCGAAACAACCCGAATCACGTGCGCGGTTGGCAACAGTTTTGTATCATTTACTGGAAACCTTGCGTATTGTTTCAGGACTGTTAGCGCCCTTTATGCCCAACACGATGCCGAAAATTTGGGAACAAATCGGCGCGGCCCCCACGGAGGTTGCGTACGATCCATTGCAGCAATGGGGCGTTTTGCCTCCCGCTATAAGCGTGAAAAAAGGTGCAATTTTATTCCCGAAAATCGAAACCGGGGCAAAATCTTAAAAAATTAAGAGCTTACAAATCAAAAACCGCCCTTAATGGGCGGCCGATGAATACCAGATATTTTTCTAATCAAAGTACGTTAGCTATTTTACTTTTTCGCTAATTCGTCAATGACTGCATTAAAATTCTTTCGCATATTTTCAATCTTTTTTTCTGCTTGCTGATAAAAGAGATCGCCTGATCCTTTCGCTTTAACAAATGCTTTTATGAATTCCTTAGCGATGATTTCTGCTGCCCTTGCAGTAGTTTCAAACTTTTTTATTGCTTTTCTTATTGTTGCGCATACATTGTCTGCTTTTTCACTTTCCTTTCTTTCATTTTGATCTAACTTTGCATTAAAAATTTGCTTATAAAGCGTTTTTACAAAATTTCCATTAAAATTCTTTTACCCAGTTTGTACGTAAATAGGCCGTTTCATTATTGTCCTCTATAACCTTAGAGAACTGCATTATTTCTTTAAAAACTTTTTCTTTTACTACCTCTCGATAACCACTGAGTTCCATAAACGTTGTCAAGGTTGCACGCGTTTCGAGCGTCTCCACACGCCGATTATGCGATTTAAATTCCTCCTTATTCTCATCATTTATTTTTTTGAGAAACAACTTTCGATATTCCCCGTAAAGGCATTCTGCATAGGCGAAGCTAACGGCCGCTTCCGGAATATTTTTTTCTAAAACTTTTTTATAAAAAGAATACATTGTTCGATATTCATAAATGATTCTTTTCGCGAGAGGCTTAATACAACTATTCATGATTGCTATACAAATTGTTTGTTTTGTCTTTAAATCGAAAAACCATGGCAGATCGGAAAAAACACTTTTAAAACTCTCTTCCTGTTTCTCAAAAAAGATTTCAATGGTTGCCCGTAAATCATTGATGAGATATTTATAAGCTTGCTTGACTGTCTCCTCAGATGATTGGGTGCTTAAATATAATAAAGTGTATTTATGGGTAAGCTCATCCTTCTCAAAGTCTTTATTCTGAAATTCCTTACATTCGAATGATGGGTCGGCTATCTTTGCACACGTATGAAAATCGATATTCAAATTTTTAACTCTTGCTTGTAATCTCTCTTCTAAAACGCGATCAACTCTCTTAAAGAGTGAAATGTACACCTTCTCCACCCTTTCAGGACAATCGTAAGACCACATCATCTCTCGCCACTCAGGTATTTTTGCATCTATCGTTTTCCGGATTGCTGTTTTTAATTCATCCGAAAATTGGACACGAAAATTTGTTGCTTCCATGGAGGCAACATGAAATAGGATATTTTTTTCACGTCAAGCATAAAGTTATCGTAAAACGACGAGAATGCTTACAAACCATTGTTGGTGCATTTCGTTGATTTTTTTAAAGAATCAGGACGAATGGGCCAGATGCCAATGATTTTTGCATGGAGGATTTGTTCGAAGGAGGATTGGAGATCAGGCGGAAGCCGCTTGAGGGCGCTTTGGAAGTCCGGCGGTGGGTTCGATCGCTTTGTTGCGACTGGTTCGCAAGAGGAGAAGGTATCGAGCGGATAAATGGGTTCTTGCTCAAAAGGAGCGTGAGCTTCCAATTCAAAGTGGATCGGTTCAGAAGGATGTTTGGAAGGGTGAGAGTCGGTGGAAGATTCCAAGGGGCGATGGGAAGCAGTAGTAGTATTTTGAGTAAAAGTTTTTGAGGAGGGTGAAGGGATGTCAATAGAAGTATCGGGCAAGTTCCCCGACAAAGAAGGAAGGGTTGCTTTCGGCAGAGAAGTGTGTGGAGAAACCGCTTCTGTTGCCGCTAAAGAATGAAGTTTCTTTTGGGTCTGCAGCAACGCTTCCGTTTGTTCAAGAAGCGTTAAGAAGCGTTTTTTTTTATGTCGTCTGGCAACGCGTTCAGTGCTTGTAGAAGGGTTTCGATGGACGTGAGTTTGGTGCATTCAACCGCTCGGAACAAAATGGCTTCCAAGTTGCTGCGAATGGATAACCCATGCTGCAATTGCTCCTCGCCGGAATGGAGAATGTCCAATAGCTTTGCGTATACAAACGGAACATAGGTAGCGTTAGTTGGATTTTTTACCGCCTGGAGGAATTTTTGGTGAAAATAGCGCTCTAAATCAAGCAAAACCCGATACGCGTCGCACCCTCTTTGGACCACCTGATCGACGCCGTGTAAAATTCCTGCGTAATCATTTTGTTCGATGGCCTTTCCGAGTGCTAACAAATCCGCTTCTTGGAGCAATCCGTACATCGATTGTACTGCTTCTGCAGTTAAATTCCCTTCGGAAAAAGCAAGCAATTGGTCGAGCATCGATTGGGCATCTCGCATGCCTCCTTCTGCGAGTTGTGCAATGATGTGCAGCGCAACATCTTCCGCTTGTACCTTTTCGGCATCCACAATATGCCGCAAATGTTGTTCGATGGTCGCCGTTCCCAGTGGAAAGAAGGTAAAATGCTGGCAGCGGGAAACGATCGTGTTGGGAACTTTATGAATTTCAGTAGTAGCAAAGATGAACTTTACATGTGCAGGAGGTTCTTCGAGCGTTTTTAAAAGCGCATTGAACGCAGCGGTTGTGAGCATGTGTACTTCATCGATGATGTAAATTTTATAAGAACTTTCTGCTGGTGCGTATTGGCATTCTTCTCGCAAGGCACGAATTTGTTCGACCGAATTATTGGAAGCCCCATCAATTTCAATGACATCGATCGAACGCCC
>JAGDCJ010000049.1 GCA_017958565.1 Opitutales bacterium | reverse complement strand
TATCCAGTGAAGTGATATTGTCGCAATAACGCAACCGAACCATATTTTCCAAAATCTGGCTTTCCTCGTTCTGCACCACCGCCGTATTGTAGGCATTTTGCGAATTACGAAGCATACGAGGTCCAACAATGTGGCCGCATCCTCCCAATAAAAGAAGGATCGGAACCGCTACGAACTTCAGGCCTTTTCTTGGTAAAACACACTTCATATTTTCTAAAAAAAGATAATTTTTTTGCAGAGCCAAGCTTTTTTCATAAATTTTTCTGATTTTTGAAAGCATGTGCAAAAAGTTCTTCTAGCTGGAAGGTATGGAACTCCTCCAACCGATCTTCTTCATCTTGCTTCAGGACCTTAAATTCCACAAGACGCGCCACAATTTTCCCAACATCAGCGCCGGTCTCAATTCCCCAAAAACGAAATACCGAAAACGCCAACATTCCCCATTTTTTTATCGCAAGAGGCACAACGCCTTCCACCATCAATTGCGTACTCGAAATATGTTGTTCGGGCAATCGACGGCTTTGCTGAAACACAAATTCCGTTGCTTGGAAAACATGCTTGTACATTTCGCAAGAATAATCTGGATAATACGCAACAATCTCCTCTATCCGATTTTCCAAGCATTTCGATATTTTTTCCATTGAAAAAATGGCTGCTCGGGCAGGGCTCGAACCTGCGACCAAGTGATTAACAGTCACCTGCTCTACCACTGAGCTACCGAGCAACTTATACACAAAATTCAATATTTTTTTACATCTGTCACTTCTCAAACCGCAACGATCAGCTCATACCCAATGGATGTTGTTGGTAAAAATCGCGCAAAAAAGCTTTTTTACTTTCCAAAGCTGCCTCAAAGCTTAACGGTGGTAAAGATTGCATGCGCAATTGTACGATAGTTTGCCACAAGGTAGCATCCGGGAAATGGGTTATCCAAGGTTCCGTATGAAAAGCATCCCAAACAAACACACGATTCGGCATTTGAATCGATTGCAGTTCTTTAAAAGCAGGTTCCAAGATTTGGAAGAAAAAATCAGAAGAACGCTTCGAAACCACCCGCTTCGTTTCTCGAAAACGAGATTCAATCCACGCATTGGAAGTTTGTTGTGCAATCGCCAAACAATGGTAATCGCAATGATATTTTTGCTGCTGCAAATTTTCATGGATCAAACGCTCATAGATCGGCGATAATAATGTCACCTCCAATACGATCGGCAATCGATCACAAATGCAACGATGGAGCACCAATGTCAGTAAGGTTAAGGCAAAAGCATTGGTCTTTTCTCGGACCTGCCCTTCTCCATAATGCTCCCGAATCGTTTTTAAATGCGGGTGATACGAAACAAAATCTCGAACGGCAAGAGATAAATAACCCTGCGATTGTACTTCCAACGCAAAGGCTACCGCAGGTGCCAACTGGGAAGTTTTCCCAGACCCGGATTGACCGACCAAACGAATACAAAAAGGCATTGGTCGAGGATATCGGCAACGTGTTTTTAAATCCCGATAAGCCTGGTCACATAAAGCATTCCATGTTTCTTTTGGGAAATTGATTTCGCAAAAAGGCTCCTTGCATCCCCACTGTTCTTGAATAAAACGAATGACATCCATCGGAATTTCTTCGCCCATTTCAACAATATTTATCCCAAAACCATACTACCAAAAAATTTCGTAAGCATGGTGCGTGCTTTTTCAAGCCAACTTAATCCGATTCCGCAATTTCAGTAGAGAGGTCGGAAGGTGCTTCTTGAGCGTTGCTCTTTTTATTCTTTGTCAAGTCCGTAGAAGGCTGCGCTTTTGCCAAGGATTTTTCAGAAGTTTCCAGTTTTTTGGGAAGAGACTTTTCTGTAACCTTTCCTTCCGTTTTTGCCTTTGCAGGCTTTTTAGACGAACGGCGCTTCTCGGTAGCTTCTACCAATTGAATCAAAGCCATCGGCGCTCCATCTCCCACCCGCGACTTTAATTTATAAATACGAGTATATCCACCCTTCCGCTGCAAAAACCGCGAAACGAGCTCATCAAACAATTTCTTCACAGCAGCTTCATTTCGAATACGCGCAATTGCTAAGCGACGATAATGCAGCTTTTCTTCCTTCTTTTCTGTAGCAGCAGCTTGCTTGGCCAATGTAACGATTTTTTCAGCAAATGGACACAACGCCTTCGCTTTTATGAGCGTTGTCATGATCTTTTCATGCAAAAACAATTGAGAAGCTAAGTTCGCCATCAATGCTTTCCGATGCTCTTGCTTGACCCCCAACTGAAAATGATGCTTTAAGTGGCGCATAGATCCTCCCGGATTCCTACCTACGGTTCTGCAGCATACCCAACGACAGGCCTAAATCTGCCAATCGATCTTTAATTTCCTGTAAGGATTTTTTACCAAAATTGCGGTACTTTAACATATCCGCTTCCGTTTTGGAAATCAACTCTTCCACGGTTGTAATATTTGCATTGTTCAGACAATTAATCGCACGGACAGAAAGCTCAATTTCATTCACACTCATCTTTAATAGTTTTTGGTAACGATTCTGATCTTCTTGCGCATCTTTCCTCTCACCTTCAAATTCAATCGCATCGGAAGAAACCTGATCAAAAACGTCCAAATGGTGCCGTAAAATCGCAACCGCTTCTTTCAAAGCCTCTTCTGGAGTAATTCGGCCATCCGTTGAAATTTCTAGCACCAATTTGTCGAAATCAGTCATCTTCCCAACACGAGCATTTTCTACGTGATAACTCACCAACGTAACCGGACTAAATAAACTATCGATCGCAATCACTCCTCGCGCTTGATCAAGCTCTTTATTGTCTTCTGCCAATCGATATCCACGGCCCAACACCGCCTTCAACTCTGCTTGGAAACGACGCTTTTCGGTTAATGTGCAAATGACTTGATCGGGATTCACAACCTCAACCCCCGGTTGCAATTGAAGATCACCTGCTGTAACCTTGCCACTTTTATTCACATCAATCTTCAGCGTAACCGGCTCATGAGAGGCCATTTTTAAATGCACTTGCTTCAAATTTAAAACAATTTCCGTCGCATCCTCCAAAACACCCTCCACGCTTTGAAACTCATGAAGGACTCCTTCGATTTTTACCGACGCAATCGCCCCTCCCTCAATTCCACTTAACAAAACTCGACGCAACGCATTGCCAATCGTACGCCCAAACCCTTTTTCAAAAGGATCCGCCACGAAACAAGCATAGGTTGGCGTAGCTGTCTCTTCCATACGAATGAACCGTTTGGGTAACTCAAATTTTCCTAATCGCTTAGCCATAAATTAACGACTGTAAAATTCTACAATCAATTGTTCCTTAATTTCTGGGACCATTTCTTCCCGGATGGGCAAACGGTTCACCGTTCCTTTCAACTGATCTCCTTGAACCGTCAGCCAGGCTGGACAGTTACGTCCTTGACTTGCTTCGAAGCCACGCGTCATTAATTGACGTGAAGCTGGCTTTCCATTCGAAGAAATTTCCTCCCCTGGTTCACAAATATCGCTCGGAATATTCACCTTTTTCCCATTTACGCACACATGCCCGTGCAATACCATTTGGCGAGCTGCACGGCGGGTTTTTGCAAAACCCATCCGATAAACAATATTATCTAAGCGCGATTCCAGCAAACGCAAGAAAACTTCACCCGTCACCCCATGTTCCTTTTTCGCCTTTTCAAACGTTAAACGAAATTGCTTTTCCGACAAACCAAACATAAAACGCAATTTCTGCTTCTCGCATAACCCTTGCGCGTATTCACTCATGCGCCGCTTCAACCGTGCACCATGAATACCAGGCAAATACGATTTTCTTTCGTACGCTTTCGTGGGAGGGAAAAGAATCGCTTTAAAACGACGATTGAGACGTGTAGTAGCTCCTGTATAACGCATAAAAAAAATTTAAACTCGACGACGTTTTTTCGGGCGACAACCGTTATGAGGAATGGGCGTAACATCTTGAATATCCGAAACAAACAATCCCAACGTAGACAAGGTACGAACAGCCGCATCTCGCCCCATTCCTGGACCTTTTACCTTAACAGAAACAGTTTTTAAGCCGTGACCCATCGCAACCTTCGCCGCTTCCGTTGTTGCCATCTGAGCCGCATAAGCCGTTGATTTACGCGAACCTCTAAAGTTGCAACGACCGGCGCTCGACCACGACAATACTTTCCCAGTTACATCCGTAAACACAACTTTCGTATTGTTAAAAGTTGCAGAAATGTGACAAACGCCGGTGGTAACATTTTTGTTTCCTTTCGCACGTTTGATTTTTACCTTCTCCTCCCCCTCTTTCAACAAAGAATCCGCCGTTTCTTTTTTTGCCCCCTCTTCCGGCCCGTTTTTCGATTCTGCTTCTCTTTTCGATGCTTTCGAAACTTTTTTCTCTTGCTCGTCTGCCATGGTTCTTTAACTTTTTGCCGCCTTCGCCGCACTGCTTACAACTCCAACCGTCTTGCGAGCACCCTTTCGCGTACGTGCATTTGTGCTAGTCCGTTGGCCTCGAACTGGCAACCCTCTCATATGACGCAAACCACGATAACAACGAATCCCTTGTAAACGTTTTATATTCCCAATAACTTCTCGACGCAAATCTCCCTCTACTTTATAACCGGCACGATGAATCGCTTCTGTTAGTTTGTTTAATTCTTCTTCTCTTAACGTATGCACGCGTTGGCCTGGATCTAAACGCGCTGATTTTACAATCTCTTTGGCTCGAGATAAACCAACGCCGTAAATATACTGCAACGCATAAAGCAACTTTTTCTGATCTGGTATCTCAACTCCAATCAATCGCACCATAAGATTTGCTGATTTTCTTTCATATTTTTGAACGTATGTTAATTTTTCACCATTGTCAATATTTCTGGTTCTTTTTTTGTAATTAAAATTGTATGCTCAAAATGAGCACTCGGTTTTCCATCTGCTGTGACAATTGTCCAGCCATCTTTCAACGTTTGTAAACGGGGCAATCCCAACGTGAACATTGGCTCAATTGCCAAGGTCATGCCTGCTTTCAATCGAGTCCCTGCATGCGGGCGACCCACATTCGGCACTTGCGGCTCTTCATGCATGTTTCGCCCAATTCCGTGCCCTACCAATTCACGAACCACACCTAAATGATGCTGCTCCGCAAACGATTGAATCGCCCAAGAAATATCTCCGACGCAATTCCCTTCCACCGCTTGATCAATGCCTCGATATAACGCTTGTTCGGTCACCTTTAACAAAGTTTTCTGTTTCGTTCCAACGGAATCCACGCCAATCGTTACTGTATTATCGCCTGCAAAACCATGATAATACAAAGCTACATCCAAACTTACCAAATCTCCCGATTGAACCAATACTTCTTTTCGGCCCATGCCATGCACCACTTCTTCATTTCGCGAAATGCAAATGTACCGCGGGAACGGATTACTTTTCTCTCCATACCCATACGAGGCACTAATCGCTCCTACGGAATCCATCGTTTTTTTAGCCAATTGATCCAAATCCCATGTACTCACACCCGAAACAACCGCTTTTCGAACGGTATCTAAAACAAAGGCGGCACATTGACCTGCTTCCCGCATATGAGCAATCTCCTCCTCTGTTTTTACATAAATATTCACCACGGCACGTTAAAAAAACAATACTTGCAAGCCCCATGAAACAAATCCGAACAGAAACAAAAAAACAACGGTGATCCAAAGCCAACGCATGCCGCGATCTTCCGTATCCATTAACGTTTGAAATTGCGAAGAAAGATTGGTCCGCCCTTTCAAAATTCCTTTCGACAAAAATCCATCATAATTGCGTTGCAACAAAAACGTTTCCATTTGTTTCGTCGTATCTAATAAAACGCCTACTGTAATTAACGTACCGGTTCCCCCAAAAAAGAGTGCAACTTTATAAGGAATTTTGTACAAAAAATACAGCATGTCTGGAAACAAAGCGATACCGGTTAAAAAAATTGCACCCGCCAACGTTAAACGGGTCATCACAAAGTCTAAAAATTGAGCTGTGCACGCTCCCGGACGTACCCCTGGAATATACCCGCCATTTTTTTTCAATTCATCCGCAATTTGTAAGGGTTTAAACATGATCGATACCCAAAAGTAACTAAATCCCAAAATTAACAGCCCATACACCGTGTAATACAAGGAAGAACCTTGCACGAAAATCATCGACCACTCTTGAAAGGCGGAAATTCCAAAAGCAGCCCCTAAATAAGCCAATAATTGCTGCGGGAACATCAATAACGCACTGGCAAAAATAACAGGCATCACACCGGCATAATTTACCTTTAAGGGTAAAAAAGAACTTTGCCCCCCATACATCTTTCGCCCAACCACTCGCTTAGCATATTGAACAATAATCTTACGCTGCGCTTGTGTCACCGCAACCATGGCGGCAATCACTACAAACAACAAAACAATCATCAGCACACCTTGCATCCAACCCAAATGGGTGGCTTCCTCCACGCCCAACGGCGTCGCAAACATTTTGCCAAACAACACGATACTTTGCGGCAATCCTGACAAAATACCAACCGTAATTAACAAAGAAATTCCATTACCGATTCCATACTGCGTAATTTGCTCGCCCAACCACGTTAAAATCATGGTACCCGTTGCCAATAAAAAGGTACAAACCAATAAAAACCAAAAACCTTTGTAAAGCGCAATCGGACCGTAGAGGGAAGCATCAAATCCTGGAAACAATTTATCCGGATAATTGGTTAACGCCATCACTAACAGTCCTCCTTGAATAAAACAAATCAACAAAGTCATATACCGCGTGTACTGCATTAAACGCTGGCGACCGAACTCTCCCTCTTGTTGCATTTTTGCAAAGGAAGGAATCATGACCCCTAACAATTGAAAAATGATGGAAGCGCTGATATAGGGCATCACCCCCAAACCAAAAATCGCACCCTTCAAAAAAGCACCCCCCGTGAAAAGGTTATACAATCCAACCAACTGCCCGCCTCCCAACATTTTTTGAGATTCAAAAAAAGACTTCAACGGTAATGGATCGATACCGGGCAAAGGAATATTGCAACCAATTCGTGCAACAAACAACAAGGATAAAGTAAATAAAATGCGTCGCTTTAATTCCGGGATACGAAAACAATTAACGAACGCAGTCCACATAAATTATTGCACACCGACAACTTTACCACCGGCTGCTTCAATCTTTGCTTTCGCACCTTTACTGACTTCATCCACTTGAATGGAAAGAGAATGCTTCCATTCACCTTCTCCCAAAATTTTTATCGGCAGCAACTTTTCTTTGATCAACCCAAATTGCAACAAAGCCTTTCGATCCACCACAGCAGAAAAATCCGCAGGTAATACTGTTTGTAATCGCCCCAAATTCAACACATAGTAGATTTTCTTAAAATTTGCCCTGTTAAACCCACGCTTCGGAAATTTTCGGTACCACGGAATCCCAGAAAAATTATGCGGAGTGGAGTATCCCGAACGCGCATTACCACCTTTGTTTCCTCGGGTAGAAGTTTCTCCATGTCCGCATGCACGGCCACAACCTAAACGCTTACGCCTTTTTAACCGATTGCGTGTCGAAGGAATTTTATTCAATCTCATCACAATCTCCTTTTTTAGGCAACATCTGCCTTTGCCGCACGTAAAGCGCAAATTTGTTGTTTCGTCCGCATTTGCATAAGTGCCCGGATCGTTGCACAAACCGCATTAATATTATTGTTTGACTTCAGAGATTTAGATAAAATATCTTTTACCCCTGCTGCTTCTAAAACGGCACGCACAGCACCACCCGCAATCACTCCCGTACCATGGCAAGCTGGCTTTAAAACCACACGAGCACCATCAAAAACACCCAACGCTACATGAGGAATGGTGTTGTTCCATAAAGGAATTTTATAAACATGCTTTTTTGCATTTTCGCTCGCTTTTCGAACCGCATCGGTCACTTCTTTAGCTTTTCCAATGCCATACCCCACCAAACCTGCTTTATTACCTGCTACCACCAATACCGAAAAACGAAACCGACGACCACCTTTGACCACCTTCGCACAACGATTCGTAAAAACTGTCTTTTCTTCCCAACCCTCTACCGGCTCTTTCAAGCACAATTCCTGCTTTTCTGCTAAAAAGCTTAAGGGAGAAGGATTTTCTTGTATATCTTTTTCTAGCATTCCCATTGTTTCTAAAATTGAATTCCTTGCGATCGAACGGCATCCGCAAAGATTTGTACACAACCCGTATAAGAACGTCCCGAACGATCAAAAACAACCTGTTGAATCCCTTTTTCTTTCAACAATGCACCAAATAACTCTCCCAATACTTTCATGCCAGCACAATTGGGCTTCACCTGCTGCGATTTCACATGTTTCGATAAAGAAGACAGCGCAGCCAACGTTTTACCAACTTCATCATCGATGCACTGCGCATACGCATGCTTGTTTGATAAGCACAAAGCTAATCGCGGGCGTTCAGCGGTTCCACGAATACGTGAACGAATGCAAAGCCGACGTTTCGCTTCTAATCGTTGCTTTTCTGCTAATTTCATACGCTACGCTTTCTTTTTCCCTTCCTTACGACGAACATATTCACCGATAATACGAACGCCTTTGCCTTTATAAGGTTCTACCGGATAATACCGCTTAATATCAGCGGTTACTTGACCAACTTTACAAGCATCAGCCCCTTCCACATGAATTTTGGTACTATCCTTCACTTGAACGGTAATTCCCTCTGGAATCGGATAACGAATCGGATGAGAATATCCTAAGGATAAATCTAAAATTTTTCCATTTACAGAAGCTTTAAAACCAACACCTTGAATTTCTAAATCCTTCCCGAAAGGGCATTGAACCCCTTTCACCATATTCGCAAGAAGCGCACGGACCGTTCCATGCATGGCTAATGAGAAACGATCATCCCTTTTCGGGTCTACAAAAATCTGATGATTTTCATATCGAATATGCACACACGACGCAAAGGTTTGCTTTAATTCTCCTTTGGGCCCTTTTACCGTCACGATAGAACCATCTATCAAAACATCTACGTTTTCTCCGCAAGCAACAGGTATTTTTCCGATCCGACTCATGACATCACCACACTTTACAAATTAGCTCACCACCCACACCCATTTTTTTCGCTTGAACACCTGTCATAATCCCCTTTGAGGTCGATAATACGCAAATTCCTAAACCGCTCAATACACTGGGGATATGCTCATGATTAACATACCATCGAGCTCCTGGCTTGCTGCAACGTTCCAAAACATTTAAAACCGGACAACCTTTTACGTATTTCAGCACAATCACCAAACATGCGAAACCTTGCTCATCTGTAGCCTCTTGTACATCCGTTATATAACCTTCTTTTTTCAACAAAAGGGCGATCGATTGACGAATTTTTGAAAAAGCAACACAACAATGCCTTTTACGAACTCGATTTGCGTTGCGAATAATGGTTAAAAAATCACCAATTGTATCCATAGCTTACCAAGATGCCTTTGTCACGCCTGGCAACCAACCCTTTAGCGCAAATTCTCGAAAAACCAAGCGTGAAATCCCAAACTTTCTGTAATAACCGCGCGCACGACCGGTAACCGAACAACGATTATGAAGGCGTACCGGTGACGAATTTCGCGGCAACAAAGCTAAGGCTCGCTGTGCAGCAAAAAACTCCTCATCGGATGTTTCTGGATTGGCAATCTTTGCCTTCAACTCCTTGCGTTTTTCCGCATATTTCTGGTTTAATCGAACACGACGCTTATTCCGCTCAATAGAAGATTTTTTTGCCATAATTACTCCCGGAAGACCATCCCTAATTTTTGATACAATAGCAAAGATTCCTGTGGATTTTTTGCCGTCGTTACAATCGCAATATCCAAACCATCATTTTTTCGGCTATTGGATTCAATTTTAATTTCTGGGAAAATGGAATGATCTTCAATTCCGATATTTAAATTTCCTCGCTTATCCATCCGTTTTGAGACACCACGAAAATCACGAATCACCGGTAAAACAATATGGACCAAGCGCTCCCAAAATTCGTACATTCGATTTCCTCGCAATGTTACTTTTAACGCAATGAGCATTCCTTTCCGTAATTTAAAATTCGAAATACTTTTTTTCGCCCGAATCAATAAAGGTTTTTGCCCGGAAATAAGACTCAATTCTTTTATTAATTGCTCTACATGCGCTTTTTCTGCTTCTGCATTCAAGCGCATATTCAAGACGATCTTCTCCATTTTCGGAACGCAATGTACATTTTTGCAATGCAATTCTTCCATCAAAGCAGGAACTACTTGCTTTTCATATAACTCTTTTGAAAAAGGCACCATCATTACGACACTTTCTTTTTCCGAACCGTTTTAGCGATTGCTTTCTTCGCTGGAACTTTTTCCGATGGAGCAAGCATCACATTCGAATAATGGATTGGCATTTCCTTTTCAACAATGCCACCCTTCGGATTTTCTTGAGATTTTTTAATGCATTTTTTACAAACATTCACTCCTTCAACGATAACACGCTGCGACTCACGAAGCATTTGCAAAACTTTTCCACGCTTCCCTTTATGCTCACCAGAAATCACAATCACGTCGGAACCTTGCTTCACATTAAATTTTATTACTTGATTTCCGTGGTGCTTGTTTATTTGTTTTCCTATCGCCATCACAACACCTCCGGAGCTAAAGAAATAATTTTTTCAAATTTCTTTTGACGTAATTCACGCGCAACCGGCCCAAACACACGACTGCCTCTCGGCTCATTATTCCCATCAATAATCACGCAAGCATTCTCATCAAAACGTATATAAGAACCATCTTGTCGCGCAATGGGATAACGCGTACGAATAATCACAGCACGAACCACTTCTCCCTTTTTCACCTTTGCTTCCGGTATACTTTCTTTCACCGAACCGATGATAATATCTCCTACCTTTGCCGTTCGCCTCAACTGCCCCAAGCGACGAATCATCGCAACTCGCTTGGCACCTGTATTATCAGCCACTACCAAAACACTCTGCATCTGCAACATCGCTTTTCTCCACTAATTTTGCGCTTTTTCTAACAACCGAACGACTCTCCAACGTTTTAAACAACTTAAAGGTCGTGTCGACATAATTTCCACACGATCCCCGGGTTGACACACATTTTCATCGTCATGAACGTGAAAAACCGTTTTCCGCTTAATTTCCTTTCGATACAAAGGATGCGGCTTTTTGTACTCAAACACCACTTTTACGGTTTTATCCCCCGAACGGTTCTTCACAACTCCTATCAACGTTTTTCGTAAAGCCCTTTTTTCCATTGCTCTTTAATGATTTTTTTGAGCCAAAAACGTTTTTATACGCGCTCGATCTTTTTTACACTTTCGCAATTCCGATGGTACTTTCAACTGCCCTAATTGCTTTTTCATACGTAATTCCAGCATCTGTTGCGATAACTTCCCCCATCTTTCTTGCAATTCGGAAACAGATAAGGCTGCAAACTCGTTCTTTTTCGCCATGCTAAAAACGTTGATTCAACGCCTCCTGATTTAAAAATCGACAATGCACAGGCAATTTTCCAGCCGCTAACGCCATCGCTTCTTGCGCAACGGCCAACGAAACACCGGTCACTTCAAATAAAATCACTCCCGGTTTGACCACCGCCACCCAATATTCCACACTACCTTTTCCTTTTCCCATACGAGTTTCTGCCGGCTTTTTCGTAATCGGTTTTTGTGGGTAAACCCGCATCCACATTTTCCCTTTTCGCTTTAAATGGCGATTAATCGCTATACGAGCGGCTTCCAATTGAGCAGCTGTAATTCGGCCACGCTGCAAAACTTGTATGGCAAAATTCCCAAATGCCAACTCCGAACCACCCTTTGCATTTCCCCGAATGCGCCTCTTTTGCACTTTCGGGTGCTTGGTTTGAGCAGGAGATAACAGCGGCATACGTTACTCCTTTTTCCCTTCTACGGGGGTACAAATCCAGCATTTCACCCCTATCGTGCCATACGTTGTTTCTGCTTCATCAAACCCATAATCCACATTGGCGCGTAAGGTATGCAAAGGTACTGAACCAGAACGTTGCGATTCCGAACGTGCAATTTCGGCACCTCCCAAGCGTCCTGAACATTGCAAGCGAATTCCCTGTGCTCCTCTACTCATCGCCAATTGAATCGCCTTTTTCATCGCACGGCGAAAGGCAACCCGACGTTCTAATTGTAACGCAATATTTTCTGCAACCAATTTAGCCACTACATCCGGATTTTTCACTTCTTGCACATCCAGTAAAATATCTTTTTTCAATAACTTTCGAAGATCTTCTTTTAACTTCTCTAAATCCTGCCCTTTTCGACCGATGATCACCCCTAGATGACCGCTTACAAGCGTAATGCGAACACGTGGACCTGCTCGTTCGATCAGCACATCTTGAACCGATGCGTATCGCAATTTTCTCTGTAAAAAATCACGGATCGTAAAATCCTCTTCCACCCAAGAAGCATAATGGGAACCTTTCGCATACCAACAAGAACGCCAATCGCGACGGACTGGTAAACGAAAACCAATTGGATTTACTTTTTGTCCCATGTTAACGCTTTTGATTCTGTCGAGAGGCCATTTCCGATGTCAACACAATTTTAATGTGGCTGCTGCGTTTTCGAATGGGATGCGCAGAACCACGCGATGCCGGTTGGAAGCGTTTGAGGGTTATTCCTTCATCCACAATCGCCTGACAAATGGTTAATTGTTCACTCGGAACATTAAAATTATTGTCCGCATTGGCAACCGCACTTTTCAACGTTTTCAAAAGAAGCCGCGCCGATTTTTGCGGCACCCATTGCAATACCTGCAACGCTTCTTGCGCAGACATTCCCACCAACTCTCTAGCCACTAACCGTACTTTAAGCGGGGAAATCCGAACATTTTTTGCAACTGCTTGAATCTTCATATGGCTTTCTGTGTATGAGGATTATGCGCTTTAAACATACGGGTTGGTGCAAACTCTCCTAATTTATGCCCCACCATATTGTCGGTTACATAAACGGGCAAAAACGTTTTTCCATTATGTACATTAAAATTCAATCCAACAAACTCTGGTATAATCGTAGAACGGCGCGACCATGTTTGAATGGGTTTTTTATCTCCCTTTTCTAAACACTTATTGACTTTATCCATCAACTTTGGATCGACAAAAAAACCTTTCTTTAAAGAACGTGCCATTTTTTATCCTTTTTTCACTTTTTTCCTATTACGACGCACCAAAATAAACCGATTCGTTCGGTTGGTTCGTTTACGGGTGATATATCCTTTGGCTAATTGCCCCCATGGAGACATGGGATGATTTCCTCCACCCGTTTGTCCACCACCCATCGGGTGATCCACTGCATTCTTTGCACAACCGCGAACCTTTGGTCGACGACCCTTCCAACGAGCACGGCCTGCCTTTCCCATAACTTCGTTTTGATGATCCACATTCCCCACACGTCCGATGGTTGCACGGCAACGCTCATCCACCAAGCGAACTTCTCCGCTTGGCATCCTTAACGTAGCGTACCCTTTATCGATGCCAATGATTTCCAAAGAAGCGCCTGCGGTACGTGCCAATGCCGCTCCTTTCCCAGGGATCATCTCAACCGCGTGAATTTTCATCCCAGCCGGAATGCACGATAAAGGGAAACTCATCCCGGTTTGGTAATTCGAAACCGGCTTATTGAAAGACACTACCGAATCGTTCACTTTTAATCCTTCTGGAGCTAAAATGTAGGCCTTTTCTCCATCTGCATATTTTAATAAAGCCAAATTTGCTGACCGATTTGGATCATACTCAATCGCTTCTACCACCGCTGGAACACTTAACTTACTCCGCTTAAAATCAATCACACGATACGAACGTTTATGTCCTCCTCCTCGATGCCAAGAAGTAATTCGCCCGACATTATTACGCCCCTTACAAGAATGTTTCCCGCGAGTTAAGGAACGTTCCGGAGACTTTTTGCTTACCTCTACCTTATTCCGGATCAACCAACGTTGTCCAGGAGTTCTCGGAGCGCTTTTTACCAGTACCATTTCCGCTTATATCACTTCAATGTGATACCCTTTCTTTAAAAAAACCATGGCTTTTTTCATCCCTCCTACGGATCCTGGCAATGATTTACGCATGCGACTCCGTCGAATTTTTGGCTTGCGATTCAATATCTTCACACCGGAAACTTTCACCTTAAAAGCCGCTTCTACTGCTTTTGCAATCGATATACGATTCGCATTTTTCGCTACTTCAAACGTGTAACAATTCTTCGTAGACGACAGATGATTCGTTTTTTCCGTGATACGATACTCTTTTAAAACATTCCAAGGCATAACTTACTTTTCCCGCTTCAGTTTTTCCAACAATGCCGTTAATGCGCGATCGGTTGCAATAATATGAGGATAAAGCGTAAAATCCAGGGCATTCACAGAAGGCATATCGATTGGGGAAAAACGGCTTAAATTACGCAAAGACAACCATTGTGGTTTCGAAAACTCGTTATCCAACAAAAGACAACGATCTTCCGGAACCATTTTCTCCAAAATAACCGACATTTCCGCTGTTTTTGGCGTTTGCATCGGCTTTAATTCTTCCAATACAAACAATTTGCCTTCTGTCACAGAATCAAACAAAGCACGTTGTAACGCTAACCGTTTTTCCTTCTTGTTGAAACGAACAGAAAAATCGCGCGGTTTTGGTCCAAAAACAACCCCACCGCCTCGCGCAATGGGACTTCGCTTTTCACCTTGACGCGCCATGCCAGTTCCTTTTTGCCGAAAGGGCTTCTTTCCAGAACCTTTTACATCTCCTCGCGTTTTGGTACAAGCATTTCCTTGGCGCGCATTCGCTCGGTACGCCAAAATCACTTCCTTTAGCAACTGAATTCCTTGATTGCCTTCAAACTCCGGAATGGGATACTCACGCTCCCCATTTTGCGTCCCATCGATTTTGTAAAATTGAACCTTCATGTTCACCTCCTACGCTACGCTCTTTGCTTTTCGAATCATAACGAAACCGTCTTTCGCTCCTGGAACGCTTCCTTTCAGTACGATCAATCGCTTTTCCGGAACAATTTTCATAATTTTCAGGTTCCGAACGGTAGAACGCACACAGCCCATATGCCCTGGCATTTTTTGGTTCTTAATAATGTGGCCCATTCGGCGAAAATGGCCATAACCGCCTCCGCGACGGTGTGACATAGAACCATGGGTTGCTCGACCACCACCAAAACGATACCGAAATACAACACCCTGGAAACCTTTCCCTTTGCTGGTAGCGATCACGTCAACCAATTGACCTTCCGCAAACGAATCTACATTCAATGATTGCCCCAACTGGAAACCGCTCACATCATCCGTTGTAAATTCTTTTAAATGAAGCAATTTTTCTTCAATGTTCGCCTTTTTCAAATGACCTTCTGCCGGCTTTGTAAGATGATTCGTGGATTGATAAGCCAATTGAATCGCTTGATAACCCTCTTTTTCATGGGTCTTAATTTGGCTTACACGGCAAGGTTCTGCCACAATCGCTGTTACTGGTAGCAGACGCTTATTCTCCTCATCAAAGAATCGCGTCATCCCTACTTTCTTCCCTACTATTATGAATCGATCTTTCATAAACTAAGCAGCAACACCTTATTTAAACCTGCATACAAATAACTAATTTTCCCATTTACAGATCAATAGAAGCCTCAACTCCTGCCGACAGATTCAATTTTTTCAAATCATCCACCGTTTGTGGAGTTGCCTCTTTAATCACGATCAATCGATGATGCGTACGCACTTCAAACTGGTCCATCGATTTTTTATCCACGTGCGGCGAACGATTTACGGTTACACGTTCAATTTTCGTTGGCATTGGAATCGGTCCGCAAACAAACGAACCGGAATGCTTTGCTGCATTTACAACATCCGCCGCCGCTTTATCAACCACTCGATAATCAAAACTTCTTAAATTAATCCGAATCTTTTCCGCCATACTTTTCACATTTTTTTACGTACGCGCCGGAGCCCGAGAAGCTGTTTCTACGATTTTGCTCAACAGATTGGCAGGCACTTGTTCAAAATGCGACGTCTCCATCGAATACGAAGCACGACCCTTTGTCAAGGATCGAATATCCGTTGCATAACCAAACATCATCTCCAACGGAACAAATGCATTAATAATTGTTGTACTTCCTTTGTTTTCCATCCCCTGAATTTGCCCGCGACGACGATTTAAATCCCCCATGATATCTCCTTGGTACTCATCTGGCGTCGTCACCTCTACTTTCATAATCGGCTCCAGCAAAATAGGCTTTGCTTTTTTCATCGCCTCTTTAAAGGCAAAAATTCCCGCCATTTTGAACGCTAATTCCGAAGAATCCACTTCATGAAAACTTCCATCGACAATCCGCGCACGAAAATCAACCACTGGATAACCCGCGACAACGCCGTTTTGCGCACCTTCCATCAATCCATCTTGCGTCGGCTTAATAAATTCTTTCGGGATGACTCCACCGACGATTTCATTGACCACTTCCACGCCTTTTCCGCGCTCCAAAGGCTCTATTTTAATAATAGCATGCCCATACTGGCCATGACCTCCTGTTTGACGAATAAATTTCCCTTCTCCTTCTGCCTTCTGTGTAATCGTTTCCCGATAAGCAATTTGTGGACGGCCGGCATCGGCTTCCACCTTAAACTCACGAAACAAACGATCGCGAATAATTTCCAGGTGCAATTCTCCCATGCCTGCAATCAAGGTTTGCCCTGTTTCTGCATTCGACGTCACGCGAAACGTTGGATCTTCTTCTGCCAAACGCTGCAAGCCAAGGGCTAACTTTTCCTGATCTGCCTTCGTCTTTGGCTCAATGGACATGCTAATGACCGGTTCTGGAAACGTTGGCGGCTCCAAGCATACAGAGAATTCCTTATCGCATAAAGTATCTCCTGTGACCACCTCACGAGGGCCAATCAACGCACAAATTTCTCCGGAACAAGCTTGGTCGATATCAATGCGATCATTCGCTTTCATCAATACCAATCGACTCACTCGTTCTTGCTTGCGCGTTCGTGGATTGTACAACACCATTCCTTTTTTCACTACGCCTGTATAAACACGATAAAAAATCAATTTTCCAACGAATGGATCCGTCATTAACTTAAACACCAAACCAACAGGCGAATGGCTATCATCTGGAACAATATCCACGGTTTTTTCATCGCACTCGCCATGCATGGGAGGCAAGTCTAATGGGCTGGGTAAATAATCTACAATGCAATCCAACAGCATTTGAATTCCTTTGTTTTTAAAGGAACTTCCAGGGATCACCCCAATAAATTTCATTTCCAACGTTGCTTTTCGAATCGCTTGGCGTAATTCTTCCGTAGAAATTTCTTGCCCTTCCAAAAACTTGTCTGCAATTCTATCCTCTACATTCGCCAACGCTTCTACTAACGCCGCGCGGTATTTTTCTGCGACTGCCTGATATTCGGCTGGAATATCAATGACATCAAATTTCATCCCATTCGGGTCGGATTCATCGTAAACGTACGCTTTCCTTTCCAACAGATCAATCAAGCCCTTGAACTGATCTTCCGCACCCATATTTAAAAACAGCGGATGAGCATTTCCACCTAATTTCCCACGGATATCTTCAACGGCACCCAAGAAATCGGCACCGGTACGATCCATCTTATTAATGTACGCCAAACGCGGAACTCGATACTTATCCATTTGACGCCAAACCGTTTCCGATTGAGGCTGAACACCTGCTACCCCACAAAAAACCGCAACTGCACCATCCAACACACGCAACGAGCGTTCTACTTCTGCGGTAAAATCAACATGCCCCGGGGTATCAATTAGGTTGATAGCATGCGAAGCCCCTGGAAATAAACCTCCTTTGTTGGTCCATTCGCAACTAATGGCTGCCGAAGTAATCGTAATTCCTCGCTCTCGCTCTTGCTCCATCCAATCGGTTGTCGCTGCACCATCATGAACTTCTCCAATTTTATGGACAATACCCGAATAAAAAAGAATTCTTTCCGTCGTTGTCGTTTTACCCGCATCAATATGCGCTGCAATCCCAATATTTCGCAACCGCTCTAACGGATACTTTCGCTTCGGTTTCTCCGTTCTTATCGTCTCTTTTGTTGTTTTCTCCTTCGCCGTCGTTTCTGTCGCCGCCCTTGTACTTGCAGCACTTTTCGAATGCTCTAACAAGCATTCCTCTGGCAAAGTATCCGTAGCTAAATCTTTTTCTGCCATTGCTACGACCAGCGAAGATGCGCAAATGCACGATTAGCTTGTGCCATGCGGTGAACTTCTTCTTTTTTCTTAACCACTTCGCCCGTATTGTTGTAAGCATCCATCAACTCATTGGCCAAACCATCGATCGCCGAACCTTTCCTTTTACGAGCAGCTGCCACTACCCAGCGGAAAGCCAATCCAATTTGACGTTGATACGGAACCTCCATGGGAACTTGATACGTTGCTCCCCCCACACGTCGACTTTTCACTTCCAACTTCGGACGAATATTCTCCAACACCGCTAATAGAAAATTAACCGGATCACTTTTCCCCAATTTCTCACTCACACGATCAATGGCTCTATAAACAATTCGACGGGCTAAGGTTTTTTTGCCGCGACGCATCACAAGATTGATCAATTGCTCTACCAATGAACTTTTGTAACGTGGATCCTCCTTAATTTCTCGATGAACCGATCTCCGACGACGTGACATACACAACCTTTATTTCTTCTTTTCTACCTTTGGACGAGGAACGCCATATTTCGAACGACTACGGCGACGTTTCTCAACACCTTGTGCATCCAATACTCCTCGAACAACATGATAACGTACACCAGGCAAATCTTTGACCCGCCCGCCACGAATCGCGATAATGCTATGCTCCTGCAAATTATGCCCTTCATCCGGAATGTACGCAACCACCTCTTGACCATTTGTTAATCGAACTTTCGTCACTTTTCGAACCGCAGAATTCGGCTTTTTAGGCGTACGGGTCATAACTTGAAGGCACGTACCACGCTTAAAAGGATTTCTATCCAATGCGGGAGCGGCAGATTTTGATCGCGCAAATTTTCTTGGATGAACAAGAAGCTGATTAATAGTAGGCATTGATATTCAACAAATTTTATACAAAATTTTTTCCAACAACAGGCAAGCTTTTTCTAAAAAATTTATTTTTCTACCGAACTGTTTGCGACTTTTCCATTTCAAGTTGGATTGAGTTCTTCAACCTTACATCTTCCTCAAATCCTTTCAAATGATCTTGCTTCCTTGAAGCAGTCTCCCTTGAAACACAGACCGTTTCTTGGGAAGATGCAGTAGAAATAAAGCTATCTTCTTCCGAGCCCTCCTCTGTTTGAAGATCCGCCTCCACCAATGTACGAACGGTTAATTTTCGATATTGTGGCATTCCAGTTCCTGCAGGAATTAGATTGCCCATGATCACGTTTTCCTTAAATCCTTTCAAATGATCTTGCTTCCCCATCGAAGCGGCCTCCGTTAAAACACGGGTTGTTTCTTGGAAGGAAGCAGCAGAAATAAAGCTATCCACTCCCAACGAAGCTTTGGTAATTCCCAACAAAATTGGTTCGGCTTCTGCAGGCTTACCGCCCATTTCTTCTATTTTTTTATTGGCTTCAGCAAAATCAAAACGATCCACTTGCTCACTCCAGAAAAATCCGGTATCTCCTGGATCGGTCACGCAAACCTTGCTCAACATTCGTGAAATAATAATCTCCAAATGCTTATCATTAATGGTAACCCCCTGCAAGCGATAGACTTTTTGAATTTCCGACAACAAATACTCTTGCGCAGCAACTTCCCCTAATATCGATAAAACTTCATGCGGATCTACCAACCCATCGGTCAATAATTGCCCTTTCTTCACAAAATCTCCCTCTTGGACCACCAATTGCTTATCTTGAGCAATCAAATGGGTATCCGAAGCTTCCGTATCGGGATTCATGATGACCAAACGTTTTTTCCCGCGAACGATTCCAGATAAAGAAACGATTCCATCAATTCGTGACATTTCCGCCACCTTTTTCGGACAACGAGCTTCAAATAATTCTGTAATTCTCGGTAATCCGCCCACAATATCCTGCGTTTTATGAGAAGCACGCATCATTTTTGCAATGATCGTACCCGCGTAAACTGTATCTCCTTCATGGACC
>JAGDCJ010000048.1 GCA_017958565.1 Opitutales bacterium | reverse complement strand
CGTACCCATGTGTACCAACAGAAAATTTTAAAATCTGCTTTACTACGCGGTGCGAGTCATTTCGTTCTTGCCCATAATCATCCTTCGGGGACGGCGCAACCTTCTCAGTCGGATTTGCAAGTTACGCAACGTTTGCAGTACGCTTGCGCAATCTTACAAGTGCGATTTTTGGATCATATCATTATCGCAAAGGATGGATTTTATTCCTTCCGGCAGTCTGGATTTTTATCGTGAAGGATTTACCAAGGGACATTTTTAGGAACAAGCGGTTTGATTTGCAACCGATAGCGCTTGTTCGAGCGATCGATTAAAGTGATCGGTATGTTCCCAATCGATTAAGTGAGCGCGCGATAGGCGGTTTTGCACCAATGGATTCGCTTCGCAAAAAACCACGTGAATGCCTTTGTTACTAGAATCTTGGATAAAAGTACGCAAAGAATCGATGGCCGTAACATCCGCAAACGGGACATGTCGCAAACAGAGCTACCAGCAACCGATGCAGAAAGTAACGATTCGATCGCTCCCAATAAGGCGATGGTAAAGGCGGGTCCAATCATTTCGGCTAACAATTCCCAGGAATAGGTAGGGAAGTGGAAGGAGGACAACGTTTGCGGAATTCCGCCAAAAGCGCTTCCAATGGTCGCTACCGATGGAAATTGGAAAACGTAGTGTAAAAGAGTGGCTACGACCAATGCAGCTAAAAAGCCAGGGATTCGCTTGCTGTAACGGTTCGTGAGGAAAATGATCGCAAGACTCAGAACCCACCAAAAGCGTGGTGTTTTGATCAATCGCCGGATGGGTTTGAAAAACATAGAAAATTTTTGCGCAAACATGGCTGCCGGATAACGGTTCGGATAGGCCAAAAAAATCCTTCCATTGGCCCACGAAAATCGTGAGGGCAATGCCGGAAGTAAAGCCGATGGTGACGGGTTCAGGAATGTATTGAATCATCGATCCAAGCTTCAAAACTCCCATGAAAACGAGGAAAATTCCCGCTAAAAATGTAGCGAGTTGCAACCCTTCGAACCCATGCTCTTGTACAATGCGACTGAGTAAGATGACAAAGGCTCCGGTTGGTCCAGCAATTTGTACGCGGGTTCCGCCGAAAACGGAAACCAAAAACCCTGCAACGATGGCGGTATACAATCCCTTTTCAGGAGAAACGCTGCTTGCGATCGCAAAAGCCATCGCTAAAGGAAGCGCGACAATTCCCGGAACAATATTGGCGAAGCAATTTTGCTTCGAAAGCAAATGTTTTTTCCACGCTTCTTGAAGGGCAAACATAAGAACACAAAACTGGATCTAGGATTGATTTATTTTTTTGTCAAGGCTTTCTAGCGTTGCAGGATCCCTTTTCGCAGGCAATGGGATAAAAATTCTTTTGCAATCGGCGCGCAGGTTCTGCCGCCCCAAAATTCATCGCCAGTGCCTTGCTGCTCAATTTGGATGCAGAAGGCGATTTGTGGATGGTCCACTGGGGCAAAACCGATCATCCATCCAATATGCGTATACGAGTTCGAATGCGCCACTTTTACTTGAGCGGTTCCTGTTTTTAAGGCCGTTGGTAAGAAAGAAATGTAGCGCGCTCCTACTTGCGTCATACCTTTTTTCAAAAACTCCCATTGGTCTGGCGGGAGCGCTTGGGGTGCTTTGTAGGGAGGTTGTGGAATACATGCGAGGTGAGGTTGAAAAACGGTACGATTTTGAGCCACCGCTGCTGCAAAACATGCCATTCGAAACGGGGTGACCAAGAGATACCCTTGGCCGATGGACATGTTGGCGGTATCTCCTAATGCCCAGCCATCTTTCAATTTTTCCCGTTTCCATTGCGGGGAAGGAATGCAGGCGCGTTTGGTTTCGTAGGGTAAATCGATGCCGGTTGGTTGATGTAGTTGGTAACGGATGCTTTCGTCATGCAAGCCTTGCACGCCTAGTTGTAATCCATAATGGATGAAAAACGGATTGCAGCTTACGGTAATCGCTTCCATCGGATGGATGGAACCATGCCCATTCCGATTGTGGCATCTCATACGAAGGGAATCGATGGAGTAAATTCCAGTGCAGGTATACATTGTTTGTGGATCGAATAAATGGGCTCGCAAACCGGCTGACATCCCTACCACTTTGAAGGTGGAGCCTGGTGGATAAAGCCCTTGGATGGCACGATTAAGCCATGCCCCACGTGCGTTGATCTCCTCAAAGGTCTGTTGGGGTAAAACGGGAGTCAATTCATTGAGATTAAATCCCGGCCGGCTCACCATTGCCAATACGCCGCCAGTTGCGATATCCACAATCGAAACGGATCCTTTCATGCCTTCCATCGCGTTTTCGCAAACCTTTTGCAGTTCGATATCGAGGGATAAGGTCAAATCTTGCCCATTGATGCTGGGAATTTCTAAAATTTGTTCCTGTTTCTTCCCAGAAGGCGTTACGCGCCAAATTTCTCCGCCATTGCGTCCGCTTAAATACGCATCGTATTGTTTTTCAATCCCATTTTGCCCCTGCTCTGAAGGCAGAAAGAAGGTTCGCAAGTCGTTTCCCGGTAAATGTGCGGTTTCTAAATCGGTGGTTTGGGTTACGTACCCAATTACGTGGCAGGCAGCAGAGCCGTACGGGTAATGACGGACATATTCTACGCTCACTTGGAAGGGGCTGTTGTACGGAAGCCGATTGAGCAATTCTGCATAGAGATCTTGCGGTAAATCTTGCGAAATTTTTAAAGGCAGCAAGAGATTTTGCTGATAATGTTGTAGCAATTTTTGGGGAGAAACTTGAAAAGGAACGGAGCCGATTTGTTTCGCATAAGACAGTAGTTCATCGTAGACCAATGCCCACAGCTGCTCTTGCTGCGTGGCTTTATCTTTATTTTTTTTACAAAACGCCGCAAACGAGTTGCGAAATCCGTTTAAATCGACATACAAGCAGTAACAATTGCGATGCGTAGCTAACACACGGCCTTTGCAGTCATAAATCGTCCCGCGAATGCCGGGTCGCAAGATTCGACGTAAGCATTGTTGATTGCCCAGTTTGTTGAACCGATAAAACTGTATCCCTTGCCGGTAAAAAATCGCACAAGCGAGGATGAGGAACAAAATGCCGATGAAGCATTGTAGAAATCGGATTCGTTTAAAGCTGGTTTTTTGCGCGTCAAAGGGGATCACGGGAACGATAAACTCCTCATCGAGTTGTTTGGGAGCACTACTTGAACCGATGAATCGGTGAGCATTCGCTTATCATCGAGAAAATTTTTTTAAAAACTATCCAAAATTTGCGCAGAAGTCAATTCGGATCGGTGGCATGATGAGTCATTGACAAAAATGAAAAATGAAACTACACTTTTTATAAGGATTGATTATGCCTAATCGAATGATTTACGAATTTGGAAACCATACCGATGGAGATGCAACCATGCGTGCGCTTTTAGGAGGGAAAGGTGCGAATTTAGCGGAAATGTCGCGGATTGGATTGCCGGTCCCCCCAGGGTTTACAATTACCACCGAGATGTGCTTGGATTATTACCGAGCCGGTAAGCGCATTCAGCCAAAATTAAAAGCAGCCATTCGAACAGCTATTCAGCATGTAGAAGAACAGTTGAATCGAAAATTTAACGATGCAACCCATCCTTTGTTGTTTTCTGTGCGTTCCGGGGCACGAGAATCGATGCCCGGCATGATGGATACGATCCTTAATTTGGGGCTCAATGATAAGACGGTAGAAGGATTTGCCAAGGTAACGCGCAACCCTCGTTTCGCATATGATTGCTACCGGCGATTGATTCAGATGTATGGGGATGTCGTGATGGGGATCGGAAGCGAGGAAGAGGAAGATCCATTTGATAAAATTTTGTCGAAAATAAAAACCGCTAAAGGGGTCCGTTTTGATACCGAGCTCGATGCAGAAGATTTGAAAAAGGTGATTGCTCAATTTAAGGAGTTGATACGAAAAGAAAAAAAGTGCGATTTCCCGCAGGATGTGTTTGCTCAACTCGAAGGAGCGATTGGGGCGGTCTTTGGCTCCTGGTACAACGAACGCGCGATTTTGTATCGACATAAATATAACATTCCTTCGGATTGGGGCACAGCGGTCAACATCCAATCGATGGTGTTCGGAAATTTCGGCGATACCAGCGCAACTGGCGTAGCCTTTACGCGAAACCCTGCCAATGGTACGAATGAATTTTATGGGGAGTATTTGATTAATGCGCAGGGAGAGGATGTGGTTGCCGGGATCCGTACGCCGCATCCGATTGCGCAATTAGCGAAAGAAATGCCGGAAGCGTATGCCTCGTTGCTGAAAATCCGCAAAACCTTGGAAGAGCATTTTAAAGACATGCAGGATTTTGAGTTTACGGTAGAAAATCATCACCTTTTCATGCTACAAACGCGCAATGGTAAGCGTACCGGTTTAGCGGCAATTCGTATTGCGCTTGATATGCTGCAGGAAAAATTGATTGATCAAAAAACGGCGCTATTGCGGATTCCTGCTGAATCGATTGCAACGTTATTGGTACCCATTTTCGACGCAAAAGGGAAAAAGTCCGCCACGTGTATCGCGAAAGGATTGCCAGCCGGTCCGGGAGCTGCTTGTGGGAAAGTGGTGTTTACTGCAGACCAAGCGGAGGCGTTGGCCAAAAAAGGCGAAAAGGTGATTTTGTGCCGCGCGGAAACTTCTCCGGAAGACTTGCGTGGCATGTTGGTCTCAGAAGGAATCTTAACTAGCCGCGGCGGTGTGAGTTCCCACGCGGCTTTGGTTGCTCGTCAGATGGGGAAGGTATGTGTGTGCGGTGTGGGTAATTTAACCATTCAATACGCATCGAAAATGATGACCAATGGTACGGTTACTTTATACGAAGGCGATTCTATTTCCATCGATGGAAGCACCGGCGAAGTATTTCAGGGAGCAATTGCAACAGCGCCATCGGAAGTGATGCAGGTGTTAAATGGAACGATGGATGCAAAGAAGAGCGACACGTATCGCATGTTCCACCAAATTATGCAATGGAGCGATCGGTACCGAAAGTTGGGCATTCGCGCAAATGCCGATACGCCCGAGCAAGCAAAAACAGCCTTACAATTGGGAGCCGAAGGGATTGGTTTGTGCCGAACGGAGCACATGTTTTTCAAAGGCCATCGGATCGATGCGGTACGTGAGATGATTTTAGCCGACAAAGAAGCCGCGCGTCGTAAGGCACTGAAAAAGTTGCTTCCTTTGCAACAAGAAGATTTCACCGAAATTTTCAAAGCGATGAAAGGGTATCCAGTGATCATTCGGTTGCTCGATCCCCCGTTGCATGAATTTTTGCCGCATGAAGAGGGGGCAATTCGAGAGCTTTCAAAAGTAACCGGTTTGTCGGTAGAGGAAATCCAGCGTCGTTCTTCTGCCTTGTCCGAGCAAAATCCGATGTTGGGACATCGTGGCTGCCGTTTAGGCATTTCTTATCCGGAAATTACCGAAATGCAAGCGACGGCAATTTTTCAAGCGGCTGCGGATGTGATTCAATCCGGGACGAAGGTGTCTTTGGAAATCATGATTCCCTTGGTCGGTTTTGTGAAAGAATTGGAGCATCAAGTCCATTGTATTCAAAAAATTGGTAAAAAAGTTTGCGAAGAACGAAAGCTGAAGATTCCGTACCAAATCGGCACGATGATTGAAAATCCGCGTGCGACGGTGCGTGCGGCGGAATTAGCAAAAGTCGCCGACTTCTTTAGTTTTGGGACGAATGATCTAACGCAATTAACGTTGGGGATTAGCCGTGATGATATGGGCAAATTCTTCCGAGCGTACACCGAGCAAGAAATTTTCACCGTAAACCCATTTGCTTCCATCGATGTAGATGGGGTAGGGCAGTTGGTGCAAATTGCAGTCCGACATGCGCGTAAAATAAAGCCCAAAATGGAGCTAGGAATTTGCGGAGAGCACGGCGGTGACCCGCGATCGGTCGAATTTTTCCACAAAGTCGGGTTGAATTATGTTAGCTGTTCACCCAATCGAATCCCGATTGTTCGATTGGCCAGTGCGCAAGCGGCTTTGAAAAAAGCGTAGGATGCATCACGGTTCTTTTTTTTAAGGAAGAGCAGTGACTCCTTCACTTTTTGAAAAGCGGAATCCTTTATTGTGCGAGTTTTTGGTAAAAGGCCACGCGTTGGCGAACGACCTCTTGTGCACGCGAAAGCAATTGCTGCGCTCGTTCCGGTTGTGTTTTAAGCAGTATTTGGAAACGATTTTCGCGCTTTAAATAATCCGACAAAGGAATTTTAGCTTCTACCGCGTCTAGTTGCAATGGATTTCGGTCGGTGATGCTTGGATTGTATCGGTACAAAGGCCAGTAGCCGGATTCAATGGCAAGCCGCTGTTGTTCAGCTCCATAGCGCAAATCATAGCCATGCTCGATACAATTGCAGTAGGCAATGATCAATGCAGGACCTTCGTAACCGTTCGCTTCTTGGAAAGCTTTGACGGCTTGCTGCGGGTTCGCCTGGATGGCAATTTGTGCCACGTAAATATGATGGTACATCATGGCGAGCAAACCGAGGTCTTTTTTGGCGCGCTCTTTCCCTGCAGCGGCGAATTTGGCAACGGCACCCAATGGCGTTGCCTTTGATTGCTGGCCGCCGGTATTGGAATACACTTCCGTATCTAAGACCAGGATCTTCAGGTTTCGACCGCTTGCCAAGACATGATCGAGTCCTCCGTAGCCGATGTCGTAAGCCCAACCATCGCCACCGATGGCCCATACCGTTCGATCAACCAAGAAGTCAGCAATCGGAAGCAATCGGCGTGCTTTTTCGGAAGGCATGGAGGGCAATTGCGCTTTTAACGACGCGATCAAGGTACGGTGTTGTTCTCGTTGAGCATCATTCGCCGGCTTTGCAAGCAAGGTCGAGCAGTCGATGGATAATTCCGGTTGCAATTCTCGTAAAAGCTCGCGCGCGTAATGCGTTCTTTTATCGGCAGAAACAAGCATTCCTAGGCCAAATTCGGCATTATCTTCAAAGAGGGAAGTAGCCCATGCCGGCCCGCGACCCTTTTGATCTTTCGTGTAAGGAGTGGTGGGTAGGTGTCCGCTGTAGACCGAGGAGCAACCGGTTGCATTGGCAATTAACAAATGGTCACCAAACAATTGCGTGAGGAGTTTAATGTAAGCTGTTTCTCCACACCCCACACAGGCACCGGAATATTCGAACAGGGGTTGCCGAAATTGTGTTTGTTTGGCATCCAAGACATCGGTTGATGTATCCGGCCATGGCAAGGTATCGAAAAACTCGGAAGCTTGCTTCGTTTTTTCAAAAATTTCTGCTTTGCGAACCATGGATAACGCTTTCTTATTACCATCGGATCGGCTTTTCATCGGACAGTTTTCAGCGCATAACCCGCACCCCGTACAATTTTCTGGCGATACTTGTATCGTGTATGCTTCGTTCGGATGGTTTTTCGATCGATAGGGGGTAGAAATGAATCCTTCCGGTGCGTTTTGTAAAAGGGATTGATCGTAGTGTTTGGTACGAATCGCCGCATGTGGGCAAACGAGCGAGCAGCGGTTGTCTTGCGCGCAAAGGCTTGGGTCCCAAACTGGAATCAATTGCGCCATGTTCCGTTTTTCAAAGCGTGCCGTTCCGGTTAGCCATTTTCCGCCGATCGGTAATTGGCTAACCGGCAAGGAATCGCCTTTTTGTTCCAACAATTGCTGCGTAACGGTTTGCACAAACTCCGATGCGCCGGATAAGTGAAGGGAGGCACGTTTGCGTGCGTTTGGAGAAACGGACTGCAGTGGAATCAGGTGTAAATTTTCCAGCGTCGCATCGACCGCTGCGCAGTTGCTTGCAACGATTGCGTCGCCTTTTTTCCCATAAGTTTTTCGAATGGCCGTTTTAATGGCGGCAATGGCTTTGTCTTTCGGTAAAACGCCGGAAATGGCAAAAAAGCAGGTTTGCATGATGGTGTTGATGCGATTCCCCATACCCGCTTTTTGCGCGATTTGATAAGCATCAATTGCATAAAAACGTGCCTGTTTGTCGACAAGGGTTTGTTGTACTTCTTGCGGTAATTGCCTCCAAACTTCCTGGTCCGGAAACGGCGCATTGAGTAAAAAAATCCCGTGATCTTGCAACGTTTCCAGGACATTATAGGTATTGATAAAAGGGAATTGGTGGCATCCAACCAAATGAGCTTTTTGGATCAGATAAGGCGATTGGATCGGTTTTGCACTCAAACGCAGGTGCGAAACCGTCATGCCGCCGGATTTTTTGGAATCATAGACAAAGTAGGCTTGCGCAAATTGATCGGTTTCGGAGCCAATAATTTTAATGGTGTTTTTGTTGGCACCGATCGTACCATCTGACGCAAGGCCAAAAAAAATGGCGCGAAATCCGTTCGGATCATCCAGGTCGATCGTTTGGGTGACCGGAACCGACTGGTGAGTCACGTCATCTTCAATGCCGATCGTGAAAGAATGCGGTAAGGTTTGCGCGTTCGCCGATTGATGCAAGGCATGCACCATGCTGGGAGTAAATTCTTTCATACCGACCCCGTAACGCCCGCCGACGATTTTGGGGAGATGTGGAAAAAGTTTTTGCTCCACCGCTTCTTGCAAAGCCGATTGTACATCCAAGCAAAGCGGTTCTGCGACCGAACCGGGCTCCTTGGTGCGATCGAGCACGATAATTTCTTGCGTAGACGGTGGCAATGCTTGGATAAAATGCGGGACGGAAAAAGGTCGATACAGGTGCACGTTGATGACACCAATTTTTTCTCCTTTTTGCATGAGATAACGAACGGTTTGTTGTAACGTTTCAATGCCAGAACCCATCGCAACAAACACGCGTTCTGCCTTTGGATCGCCGAAGTATTCAAACAGATGGTAACAACGACCGGTTGCTTGTTCCAATTGCCGCATTTTTTCTTCCACAATCGAAGGAACGGCTTGATAAAAAACATTGGCGCGTTCTGCGCATTGAAAATACACATCCGGTGCCTGTACCGTTCCGCATATCATCGGGTCATCCGGATTTAGACCACGCTTACGAAATGCTAGGAGTGCATCTTCATCGATAAGGGATTGGATCGTTGTTGCCTCCAATGGGAAGTATGTATTGATTTCATGAGAGGTCCGGAATCCATCAAAAAAGTGCAAAAACGGCACGCGAGATTTAAGGGTTGCTGCATGGGCAACCGCAGCTAAATCATGCGCGGATTGCACAGAATGGGACGCGAAAAGTGCTATTCCCGTTTGACGAGTAGCCATGACATCCGAATGATCTCCATAAATGGATAACGCATGAGTAGATAGGGCACGAGCGGCCACATGCATACAAAAAGGTGTTAATTCACCCGCGATTTTGTACAAGTTTGGGATCATTAACAAGAGACCTTGTGAGGCGGTAAAGGTGGTGGTGAGGATACCATTTTGTGCGGTTCCATGCGCCATTCCTGCAACCCCACCTTCTGATTCCATCTCGATGACTTCTGGAACTTCTCCCCACAAATTTTTCTTTCCTTCTGTAGACCATTGATCGCAGTAATCGGCCATGGGAGAAGAAGGGGTAATGGGGAAAATCGATACGACTTCGCTGCAAGCATAGGCAACCGATGCAACGGCTTCATTGGCATCTTGGATCGCTTTGATCGTTTTTGAGGAAGAGAATGATGAACCCATGCTTTTATGGCAATTTTTTGGGGCAAGAAAGTCAACGGGAAACTTTTAGGGAAAAACTGGCATAAAATTTGCTGCTCTAAGATAGTACATGGCCACACAAAAGCATCCGGATCAGATGTTGCAAGAGCTAGCGGAATTGGATCGGCGTTTAAGGGAATTGCAGCGTTTTTTTCAAAAAAGCAAAACTACGGTTGCGGAGGATAGCGTTTTTACCCCTTCCAATATTGAAGAAATGATTCGATTGTTGGAAAAAATCAACCCGTCGGAAAAAGCAATGATCCAAACCTTACAGTTGCTTTTACCAATGGCCAAGCAAGGGAAAGCAGCATTCGACCCACCGGTTCAATCCAAATTGGTTGGGTTGCATCGAGAGTCGAGCCATTACAATGCTTGCACGTCAAAGATAAAAACCCGCACCTTGCCTCGTCAAATGATTTAGCGATGTCGATCAATCCCTCTTGTATTTCTCGAGCACCGATGGGTACGATTCGTTCTGAATCGGCCAATGAAAAGGTTTCTGTGCAATGGCGTCCGATCGAAGGACAGCTAGGGTTGCAAGAATCTTACAGAGATATTTTCGATCACTATACGCAGGTTCAGGATCACTTACTGGAACAATTGAATAACATTTTTAACACACACATTGCTTTTGATCCCGATCGGCATTTATCGTTCACCGATTTTATTAAGGATGTTTGCGTCGATTGCGATGCGGCCAATGAAGCGTACAAGTTTTACGGGAAGACGATTATCCGTCAAATCAATGAATTAGGAGATTATATCCTGCAAGCACGCAAGTGGATTCAAAAATGGGAAACAGAAGGCAAGAATGCGTTTCAATACGTTACCGATCAATTGGATATTCTAAAAAATTTTTGCCAGAATATCGAAAAATCGTTCCGTTTCCGTTACGCTTACGATTTCAATGAAGATGCTTGGAAATTTTGGGAAGATATAGAAACGCAAATTCAGAGCCAACCATGTTCGCACGAGGAATTACGCGAGATACCCGTTAGTGCGTATCCCACGAAAAGTGGTACTTCGCAAAAAACGATCGAGGTGTTTAATGAATTGAATTTATTGGATCGATTGACCTACATTAAGCTTTATTACGATATCAGCTCTGGGAAGACCGATTTGGTTTTTCCGGGTGGTAAAAATATGGGGTTCCCTTGCGAAGCACAAAAGACGGATGCCATTATTGGCGCTTTAGAGCCCTTTTTCATGGGATACTTAATTGATCGCGATGGTCCTGTGAATGCTGTAGCCACTTTTTTGGAAGTCAAATCGGCGGCTTTGTTGGAAGCTATTCGGTTAGAATCGAAGAAAATTAAGGCAATGAATGCTTACTTGCGGTTTATCAACCGTGCGCTCGATGTATTAAATGGGAGCCAATCGACCGCCACGAAGGACGATCAGCACCGAATTCCCGATGGAGCAATGGCTGCCTTGAATTATTTGTGCGGCGGGAACATGTACAATCTTTTTGAGCAAGATGGGCAAGAGTATTTGGTACTGGAATCGAATTACACGGATGGAAATTGTTTTTTGATAAAAGCGGATGAGAGCGGCATGCGGTTTTTGATAGGAGATAATGGAACCGATGGTGGGTATCGAGGGAATGCGTATGAGTATAATTACTTATTAAAAGGAAGCGTGATGACCGCTTGTGTTCCTGGAACGCAAACCCCTCTGGAAAGTGCTTCGAAAGACGCGGGACGCATGGTGTATTACTACTACAATGGTTCTGGTTTTGTGAAAGACTTTCTAGAAGGGTTTCAGCTTCCTACCGCTATTCCTTTTGAAAAAATTATCCCGAACAGTGTTCAAAAATACAATTCGTTTGCTTCTGCTAGTGCTATTACCGCCGATGTTGCTGCCTCTTGGAATCAAGCGTTCAAAGATGGCGTTGCTTTGATTGATACCAATATTGAAACGGTGAATACCGATATTAAACATTTACGGAATAAAATTGATATGTTGAGTTCTTTAAGCAATATCTTCCGAAACCGTACGTACAACGCGTACTCGAAAATTACGTTGAATTTGAAAAGAATTTGAAAAATTTTTATGTCGATTTCGCAAGTACAAGCTCATCCGATTCAACCGAACGCCGATCTCTTCGTGCGAGAAAATGCATTTGTACCGGTTGCCGTTTCGAATCAGTCGCTTGCCGAAATGGTAGAACAGTACAAAAAATTATTTCTCGAATCTGAAAATGGTTATTTCCCAAAGCTGGAGAAAGATATTTTGCGCAGCTTGGAAAAGCTGATGGAAGTAGAGGAGGGGAAATACAGCAACGACATTCAGCGATTGTCGGAAATTTATCAAGATTCGCGTAGCATAAAAGTTGACGGCCATGATGAGTACATTGACGATTTGTGCCGAGAAGGGTATTTCGCGCTTCGATTTTATATAAAAACCATTGTAGATAAAGTTGTTTCTTTGCATGCCAACATCGAGGATGCAAAAGCAGCGTTAGAGGCCGTTGAGGAAATTTTGCGAGATCCTACCTTATCAGAGGAGGAAAAATTACAAAAGGCCCATGCTCTTCTGGACCGGTTGTTGATCGATCAACAATTTTCGGATGAAACGATTGCTTCGCTCGTGAAGCATCATATGTATAACAACGATACCAAGCAGTGGGAGATTATTTACGATCAAGATTCGCAAGGGAAATACTTTTTTCTTACCCAATTGAAAACCTATGAAGATTACGATCAAAGCGATAAATTAAAAAGCTTACGAGAAACCCCCATCCGCTATAAAGATTCTCGGAAACCATCGCGTATGGACGAAGGACCGATTCAGGTATTTAGCTCATTAAGCTTGCTCGATCGTTTGCGATATATTCGTTTTTACTACAAGCTCATTCTTCTTGGAAAGGATACGCGTTATGCGTGTTTTCCCGATGATAGCGAAATTGGGTTCCCGTGTCTGCCCAATGTGGACAGTGACGATCCAACGAAAGATACCAAGTGTTTGGGTGCTTTAGAAATGTTTTATGTCGGGCATTTAACCGATCGAGATGGTCCGATCAACGCGGTTTCTTCCTTTTTTGAAACAAAAGTGCAAGCATTACGTGCGAATATCGCATTAGAGGCGAAAAAAATTGAGGCACTGAATGTTTATTTGGAATTTGTCAATCGAGGCATGCAGGTTTTGAACGCATGCCAATCAACCGCGACGAAGGAGAATCCACATCGGATTTGTCATGGTGCAGCGATTGCGCTTACCTGTTTATGCGCGAATGATATGTATAATTTGTTGGAAGATGACGGGAATAAGTATTTGGTTTTGCAAGATGGGGTGCATCAGGATCAATTTTTTTTGGTAAAAGCTGATGAAGGCGGTATGCTGTTTTTGCTGGGGAAGGAAGGAGCAGCGAATAATTGGATCGGAGATGCGTATTGTTATTTGGCTGATCCAATTACAGCAACCTCTTGGACATTAAGAGGAGAAGGGCATCAGGAGCTGATTCCGATGTTAAAGGAAAATATCAGAACCGCTTACCATTCTACAGGAAAAAAAATAGTAGGATACGATGGGTATGCTTATTATGATGTGGAAACGATTCCTTTAAAAAATGCATTTAAGCTGCCGACCAAAATTGATTGCGCGAAGGTGGTGCCTTCCAGCGTGAAAGACTTTGTCAATTTTAAAAATCCAGAGAAAATTACAACCGATGTTGTTGCTTCTTGGACCGATGCTCTTTCCAGCAAGACGAGATTTATCGATACCACCATTGATACGATTAACACCGATGTTCAAGTGTATCGCCAAAAAATCGATAGCTTTGATTCGATTTGTAGTACTTTCCGCTCGAAGGCACAGGAAACTTACTTGAATACACTTTCGAATATTAAATAGCCGCTAATCCTAGATTTTTTTGGCGGATTAGAACCATCGCTTCATTTTTTATAAAAAACGCTTGACAGTTTTCTTGTGTTCGCTTTTTTTGAAGTAAAATCATGAGGCTAGGCCTGTTATCGTCGGATGAAAAGATGTTTCAAATGACATCCGTGTGCCTTTTTGTGTTTGCTTATTTATTTTACGCATGGCGTTAAGCGTGCGTTCTTTTTCCTAAAAAACATTTTTTTTGAAAAGATTTCTCCGGAAGGGAAGGTATGAAACGATGAAAAAGATAATCCATGTTGCGTTTATGATTGCTGGAACAGCAATAGGCGCTGGCCTATTGGCATTACCGATGGAAGCTGTAGATTTAGGAGTCGGTCTCTTAGGGGTACTGATCGTCGGTATGCTGTTCGTAACCTACCAATCGTTATGGATGAGCGCCGATTTAAATATTTTCGATCAGACGCCGGTCTCGATTGTCGAATTAAGCCGAAAATATGGCAACCGTTTTTCTTTTGTGGTTACGTTCAGTTGCTTCTATTTGCTGTTTTTTGGCCTTTTGGTCGTTTATTTTGCTTGCATTTCCGACACCATTCGTACCTTTTGTTCCATCGATCGCAAGCTTGCCATTGGTATTTGTGGAGTCATGCTGTTTCTCTTGCTCAGTTTGCGAGCCAATTTTTTTGCGAATCTCAGCTCGTTGATGGTCCTCCTATTGATGGGGGTAATTTTTATTGCAATTGTGCATATTGGTTGTACTCATTCCGATATCCAACGAGCGACGAATTTCCAGCCCAATGAACTGATGAATTTTCTTCCGATTTTGTTCACTTCCTTCGGCGTGCAAGGGTGTTGCCCTTATGCATGCTCCTACTTAGAGAACGATCGAAAAAAGCTTCGAAGAGCTTTCTTGATCGGTTTATGCATCCCGGTGGCTGTTTATTTCTTCTGGATCCTCTGCGTGTTGAAAAATGCCTATTCTTCGGATCTAAACTTTTTCCAACGCTTACAAACACATCAAGTTTCTGTTGGAGAACTTATCCTATTTTTATGCGAATCTTCTTCCTATCAATGGATGGGGGTTTCTCTGAAAATTTTAACCCTGTTTGCTATTGTTACGTCTATGGTAGGAGTATCCATAGGGGTATTACAATCTCTACAGGCGTTTTTGCCAAAATGGGTAGCAAAAGCACTCTTGTGTTTCATTCCGGTATTTTTGAACCTTACGATTGCTGACGCATTCCTAAAAGTTTTATCCTTTGCGAGCATCATGCTGGTCATTTTTGCAATTTTGATCCCTTATGCCTTGTTGGGAAAAATCCAGCAAAAGCGTTCGTTTCGCTACCACATTGGTTGCTTCAGTGGGATTTTGATCCTTTTTTGCGAAATAAAGCGCCTGATATTTGGGTAATGTAAACGTTTTCCAATAGGGTAGGGGAGCGTTCTGCTTCTCAGGTCAGGTATTTTTCGCTTGTTCCTACAATGAAAAAATGCTTGCATCAGTTGCAAGGAGGTACTGAAAGAAGCGATGCGGAAATTGATACACGCAAGTTTGTTGATCACCGGGACTACCATCGGAGCCGGTTTTCTGGCCTTACCCTTATCGGGAATTAACATAGACATTAAATTATTAGCGGGATTGATTTTCTTTTTTGCTTGGGTTGCCCACTATGCGTCTATGATGGCCATTGATTTGAATATTTTACATCAAAAACCAGCTGCGATGGATCAATTAAGCCGCGTGTATGCCGGGAAAAGAGCTTTTGCCATTAGTTTGACCGCCATCTATCTTATTTCTTTTGCGTTATTGACGGGATATTTTGACTGTTTTGCGGATACGGTCTGTACTGCTTGGGGTTTCAGTCGTACAGCAACAATTTGGATCCTTGCGATTTTCCTCTTTTGCGTATTTAACTTGGATAAAAAACTCTTTTCGAATATCAATTCTTTTGTCGTCAGTATTTTATTGATTGCTATTTTGCTTGCGTCCCTCACGATTACCATCACGCATCCCAATGTGGATATTGATTTTGATAACCAATGGAAAGATCTTCCAGGAGTTATTCCTATCCTTTTTACCTCCTTTTTGATGCAAACGATCTGCCCGCGTATCTACAAAGATTTAAACTACGATCGTAAAAAGATTAGCCAAGCGTTTTGGTTAGGAACGATGATTCCAGCGATTATTTACTTATTGTGGATTATTTGCGTGTTAAAAAATATTGTCGCGAACAATCCGGATTTTTTTAAAAAGCTGCAATCACATAATGTTTCCGTAGGTGCTTTGATCCAATTTTTATGCGATTCTTCGCCTTATTCTTGGCTGGATCTGGCGTTGAAGATATTAACACTATTGGGAGTGATTACCTCGGCCATCGGTTTTGGAATTGGCTTGTTACAGTCTTTGGAAGCTTTCATTCCGCACGGTTTAGCGCGATTATTGGTTTGTCTGATTCCCGCGGCGATCAATGTAACGTTCCCCAATGTTTTTATCAAAGTGTTTTCTTTTGCCGGCATGATTTCCACCATTTTAGTCATTTTCATGCCGTATTACTTGTTATCCAAACAAACGCGCAGGACGTCCTTGATAGGGTTGGCTTGTTGCCTGTTGGGTATTGCCATTATCCTTTGTGAATGGATGTAGAAATCTTCAGGCATTTTTCAACTTTCCATCCCGTAAGATTTTTTCTGCTCAAACAATGAAAAAATCATTTGACAAAAAATGAAAAAAACACAGAAATAGATCTGTTTCATTATGGCATTAAAAATACGTTTGCAGCGCTTTGGCGCAAAAAATCACCCATTTTATCGAATTGTGGTAGCGGAATCGGCGATGCGCCGCGATGGCCGTTTTGTGGAAATTTTGGGTTCGTACAGTCCCGTTGCCAAAGAAAAAACCTTGAAAATGGATGTGGCACGCGCGGATTATTGGGTATCCAAAGGAGCGCAGCCAACCGATACAGTGCGTCATTTAATTCGAATTTCTCGTAAAGCGTCCTGAACGTTGTTTTTTCAATGAAAATAGAAGTTTTAACGCTTTTCCCTAAAATGCTAGAAGGGTTTGTTTCCGAAAGCATTGTGGGGCGTGCGCTTCGAGAACAACTGTTTGCTTTGCAAATTCATAACTTGCGTGATTGGGCAAAAGATGCGCGTCGTACGGTGGATGATCGGCCTTTTGGTGGCGGCGCTGGAATGGTTTTGCAACCGGAACCTTTAACCGAAGCGGTGGATTCGTTGAAAAACGAGCAAACGCATGTGGTATATTTATGCCCTGATGGTTTCCCATTAACCATGTCGAAAGTGCGAGCATTTGCGCAAAAAGAGCATTTGTTACTCATTTCTGGACATTATGAAGGTATCGATGAACGGGTTCGTGCGCGATGCATCGATGAAGAAATTTCAATTGGCGATTATGTTTTGACAAACGGGACACTGGCAGCAGCTGTATTGATTGACGCCGTGGTACGGATGCTTCCAGGGGTGTTAGGAGATGAACAATCGTTGGAGCAAGATAGTTTTGCGCACGGTTTATTATCTTTCCCACAATATACGCGTCCAGAGGTGTTTCGCGAACAATCCATTCCCCATGTTCTTTCTTCGGGAGACCACGAAGCAATTGACAAATGGCGCTTGAAGTACCAAATCAAGCGTACACTTCAGCGAAGGCCGGATTTAATTTTTAACTAACGGAATGATTATGAATGAAAAATTTTTGAAAGAAATTGTAGTGGATCAGCTGAAAAAAGAAATTCCTGCTTTTAAAGTGGGGGATGAATTGTCTGTTTCGATTCGTATCCAAGAAGGCGAGAAGGAACGTTTGCAAAAATTTGTTGGAATTGTGATTGCTCGAAAAGGAAGTGGTATTTCCGAAACGTTTACCGTACGACGTGCAACGGATGGTGTTGGTGTTGAGCGCGTTTTCCCTTTACATTCTCCTAGCATCGCAAACCTAAAAGTGGTCAAAGAAAGCGTCGTTTCTGATAAAGCAAAGATGTATTACATGCGTAAACGTAGCGGGAAGGCTGCAAATCAAGTTCGCGAAAAACGATTTTTTGAAAAAAACTGATTAAATTTTAAGATAGGGAGAATAGAGAATGGAACCTTCGATAAAGACATGCACGCGATGCGTAATGAACGACGCATCGGACAAAACGATTCGATTTGACAAGCAAGGGCGTTGCAATTATTGCACAAACGCTTTAGTGGAGAAGCAGGTAGCT
>JAGDCJ010000047.1 GCA_017958565.1 Opitutales bacterium | reverse complement strand
GGACGTTTTCACTGACGCATACTTACACGCCGGGAAATCCAAAAAGTAAAACGCGTTCCAAAGAAACCTCCAATCAAATGACGATTTCTACGAATTACCGGATCAATTCCACCAATACCTTTTCTATGAGCCAATCGTTGGATTTGCATAGAACCGATATTACCAGTCAATCCTACACATGGCATACATTGATTGCAAAAACTTGGAATTTCGATACGAAATTTTCGTGGGGTAAGCGGAAAGGTTGGGAAATAAAACTGATTTATCAATTTGTTTCTTGGTAAGAAATATGAGACAATAGAAGCTGGTACGATTTTAGAAAAATGCTTTTGCCGAAAAAACCATACTTGTCTGTTCTACTAGAACGTATGTTGTTGTCACGTTATGAAAGTGAAAACGCTGTGTACCGATTACGTTTTTCGTGGCCGACGATCGAGTCTTTTGAACCAGGAGATATTGCGTATGTTTGCGCAGAAAACGATCCATTGTGGGTTGAACGGGTTTTATCGATTTTTCCAATAAAAGAAGACACATGGGTGTATAATGAAGAAGGGAAAAGGCTTCCGTTGGTCAATGCTTTGCGTGCACATTATGAAATTCAATTGCGTCCAAATGTTTTTAAAAGATATGGGATAGCAGACTCAGACAATATTTGGGAGGCTTTGTCCATTTTACGAAAACAAACGAAAGCATTTTGTGCACAAGATATTTTGTCTTGGTTGCGACCGATGCGTCCGCGTGGGTATTCCATTGCGTCCGCGCAAATCGTTCATCCGGGTGAGTTGGAATTAATCGTAAAATTGGTAACCCCTCCAACGCAAGACCTTTGCGTTGGTCTTTCGAGTGGATTTTTATGCAAGCGATTGCCGGTGGGAGAAGCGGTCCCTATGTACTTGATGGCATCAAAATTTCATTTACCGGCGAATGCTTCTTTGCCAATTATTTTGATCGGTCCCGGAACCGGATTAGCTCCTTTTCGAGCGTTTTTGGAATATCGTCAGGCAATGCAAGCAGCAGGACCCTGTTGGTTGTTTTTTGGCGGCCGACAGGCAAAAAACGATTTTTTGTTTCAAGAATGGCTGCAAACTTTGCACAAGGAAGCGGTTTTGACTCATTTAGATTTGGCTTGGTCACGCGATCAAGCGTACAAAATTTATGTACAAGATCGTATGCGGGAACATGCAAGCGAATTGTGGGATTGGGTTGAAAAAGGGGCGTTTATTTATGTTTGTGGGGATGCAAAACAGATGGAAAAAGATGTTCGAGAAACCTGGTTATCGATTTTTCAGGAAGAAGGGAAAATATCAGCCGTAGAAGCGCAGGCTTATTTCAAAAAACTGGAAGCGTCGGGTCGATACAATCGAGATGTTTATTAAAACAATGGCGGAAAGTCGCTTTGTGGTTTCATGAAAGCGGCAGTTTTATACGATACCACCAGCCATAATTTGAATTTATTGCATTGGGGACATTTGGAGGCCCCCGATCCCTTTTTTGCAATAAAAATTTGCAACCGAACGATTGCATTTGTTTCTGAGTTGGAATTTGGTCGTTTTCGCTCGCAAAGCACGTTTCAGGAAGTACATTTGTGGTCGGAATTTCGAAAAGGGTCTTCTTCCAACACTCCTTTTTGGCCTTCTTTTTTTCGTTTTTTGCAGAAGCAGTACGCCATTGATCAATTTCTTCTTCCAAACGATTTTCCGGCTTCGATTTACGCAGAAATTGTTTCTGTCGTCCCTGTTGCCTTTGATGCAGCTTTTTTTGAAACGCAACGTGCGATCAAGACGGTGGCAGAAGTAGGTGAAATTCGCAAAGCTTGTACGGTTGCGGCGAAGATCCTTCAAAAAACGATGGAGAAAATTCGTAACAGTACGGTGAAGGATGGCATTTTATACCATGAAGGAAAAGTGTTAACCTCGGAGCGTTTGCAAGGAGAAATGGAAGTGGATGCGTTGCAACAAGGATGCTGTGCGCAAGGAACCATTGTTGCTGGCGGAGCAGATGCCGTTGATCCGCATAACCCAGGCAGTGGTGTTTTGCGGGAAAAACAGTTTATTGTGATCGATTTTTTTCCATGTTTACAATCATCGCATTATTACGGAGATAGGACGCGAACGGTTTTTAAGGGGAAGCCAACTGAGGAACAAGTGCGAATGTATCGTGCGGTGCAGGAGTGCCAGCAGTTGTTAATTCAGCGCATTCGGCCAGGAGTGTACGCATCCGAGTTGATGTCATTCGCGCTAAAATTTTTTGAACAACAAGGTTTTGCCCGGAAGCAAACGCCCAATGGTTGCGAAGGATTGATTCATAGCGTAGGACATGGAATCGGCCTGGATTTACATGAATATCCGTCGATAGGATCGCAACCGATTCGTTTGGAGCCGGGTATGGTGGTGGCGATTGAGCCGGGATTGTATTTCCCATCGCTGGGTGGCGTTCGGATGGAAGATGATGTGTGGATTACCGAAACAGGTTGTGAGGTATTATCGCCGTGCGAGCAAGGTTTTGAGGTGTAAAATCAGAGAAACATTTCTTTTAAAAAGAAATAAAATATTTTTTTAATTTTGGAAAAATTTTTTAAAAAAGCTTGACTTTATCCCCCCCCCCCCCTCCCCATGGTAAGCATTAAAGATGAATAACATGGACGTAAAAAAATGGTTACGATTGGCGGGAGCGAGCCTGGTTGTGTCTTTTTGTGCAAAAGGGTTTGCTTTTGCCGATAAGGCAATTTATAAAGCGG
>JAGDCJ010000046.1 GCA_017958565.1 Opitutales bacterium | reverse complement strand
ATGGTCACGGAACTTTTCTCTTTGTAAGAAGGATTGGAAGTCGGTTGTATTTGGGCAGAGAGTAAAGCTACTGCAGCCTTGGCACAATGCGTGGTTGGATGTATGGATGCGAATGGGGTTGGTTGGGGTGATATTGTGGGGAGCCGGATTTGTGTATATTTACTGGCTGGTGTTGAAGAATTGGCGGCACTTCCATTTGTGCGTCTTTGTTTTGGTGATGTGGCTAACCGTTTCCATTGCCGCTACCTGCTTTATGGGATATGTTTCCAATTTTGTGCAAATTTACGCAATTATGTACTTTTTGGAGTACTTTTACCGTGAAAAATTATATGCACGATTCGAAAATCGTGTGCTCAAGGTAGAAACATGAAAATTCAGCCAAAAGTTCGCGGTTTTATTTGTATTACGGCGCATCCGGAAGGATGCGCGGCGAACGTTCATCGGCAGATCGAGTGGGTTCGCTTGCAAGAGTTGTTGCCAAAACCACCAAAAACAGTCCTTATTTTGGGAGCTTCGACTGGATATGGCCTTGCCAGTCGTATTGTGAGCGTATGTGGCGCGAAAGCGGATACGTTAGGTGTGTTCTATGAACGCCCGAGTGTGAATGGAAAGCCTGCCTCTCCCGGATGGTACAATACTGTCGCTTTGGAAGTGGTTGCGTTGCGAACCGGAAGGAAATTTTATTCCATCAATGGTGATGCATTTTCTTCCGATATCAAATCGAAAGTTGTACGTGCTTTACGGGAAAAATTGAGTCCTGTGGATCTGGTGGTGTACAGTTTGGCGGCGCCACGACGGACCGATGCATCAGGTGTGACCTATCAGTCGGTTTTAAAACCAACGAAGCAAGTTTTTACCAGTAAAACTGTGAATACCGACAAGGGGGAGGTTTTTGAAACAACATTGGAAGCAGCTACGGATGAGGAAGTTTTGCAAACCGTTAAAGTAATGGGCGGCGAGGATTGGGAAGCATGGATTCGATTATTAGCAAAAGAAGGGTTGTTAGTTCCAAAAGCCACAACAGTGGCGTATTCATACATCGGTCCTGAAATTACTTGGCCGATTTATCAGTTTGGGACAATTGGTCGCGCCAAAGCGCATTTGATGGAAACGGCCCAAAGGCTTCATTCATTTTTGTCGGAAACTTTGCAAGGAAGAGCGTTGATTTCGGTCAATAAAGCGGTGGTAACACAAGCGAGTTCTGCTATTCCGGTCGTTCCTTTGTACAATTCGATTTTGCGAAAGATTTTGCAAGAGAAAGGTTTGGAAGAAGATTGTATGCAGCAAATCTACCGTTTGTTTTCTGGTTTGTTTGGTGGGAAAGAGGATTGGGTTCGTGAAAGTGAAACGTGTGTGCGTCTGGATGATCGAGAGCTGAATCCTTCAGTACAGGAGGAAGTAAAGCGTATTTGGCAGCAAATTAATACGGAAAACTTACGTACATTGAGCGACTTTGATGGTTATCAAAAGAAGTTTTTGCAGCTGTTTGGGTTTGAATGCGAAGGCGTTAACTATGAAGCGGATGTAAATCTGGATCGACCTATGCGGCATTTGTTGCCGTAATGAAGACTGCTTTCCATCAATGTCTTCAAAATTTTTTACGATCGCAAAAGGTTTTGGGACAAACCAGCTTTCCCTTGCAAGAAAGCGTTCTTCGTACATTTTTGCAGAATGAACAGTTGGTCCTTGCTGAAAAAAGGCGAGAAGTTGCCATAGCCCATCCTTTGGAGTTTCAAGCTAAGCAGGTATCATTAGCTAGTGGAACGGTAACCAGTAGCCCAATAGAAGAACCGAAAAAAGTGGCTTTTACATTGCCGGATGGGGATAAAGAAACCCGGTGGAAGTGGCTTAAGCAGCAGGTGTTATCTTGCCCGCAGTGTTTGCAGCATGTAGCTCCCGGGAAAAAGCTCGTGTTTGGTAGCGGAAATTTACAAGCGGATTTGTTTTTTTGCGGGGAAGCCCCTGGTGCGGAAGAAGAGGAGCAGGGGGAAGTGTTTGTCGGTCGAGCTGGGCAATTATTGACTAAAATGATTAAAGCCATGGGGTTGCGTCGATCCGACGTATATATTGGCAATATTATGAATTGGCGTCCGGAAACACCCAATCACATCGGTAATCGTCCGCCTACGCAGGAAGAAATGCAGTTTTGTTTGCCTTATTTAATAGGTCAGGTCGAGATTGTTCAGCCGAAGGTGATTGTGGCGTTAGGGGCAACAGCGGTTCATGGATTGTTAGGGTATGATCCGCAACGCCGCATGCGAGATTGTCGCGGGCATTGGTTTACTTTTCACCAAATTCCTTTGCTGGTTACTTACCATCCCTCGTATTTGTTGCGCAACGCAACGATTGCGGCGAAGCGTATGGTTTGGGAAGATTTGTTGCGTGTCATGCAATTTTTAAAACTTCCGATTTCGGAGCGGCAACAATCGTATTTCCTTTAACATTTTTGTTCCGTAATCGTGAAAAGTATTCAGAAAATTCTTTCTGGTTTCTCAAAAAATAAAGCTCGCTGATAAGAAGAAAATCCTTTTCAATTAGAGGGAAGGAAAATGAAGCAATTGTTAGAGGTTTTTTTGCAGCAATTGGATACCGATGGGAAAATCTTGGAGCGACTACCGCGGCGAATCGTTTGGTTAAGTGGTGCGCCGGCAGCCGGGAAAGGTACGCATACACGGAAACTAATGGAATATTTTCATCTTTATCCAGAGCCATTGATTACGAGCAGTTTGTTTCAAACGCCGGAAATGCGTGCGAAGATCAATCAAGGGATTTTGTTGGATGATGAAACTGTGATTTGTGCAGTGTTTCAAGAATTGCAAAATCCGCGGTATCAATCGGGGGTGTTGGTGGATGGTTTCCCGCGGAAAGAAGGGCAAGCCTATAGCATTGAATGGTTGTATCAAGCGATGCAAAAACGCGGGTGGAAGCCACAATTTTTGTCGATCTTATTGTTGGTGGATGAAGAAACAAGCGTTGCGCGGCAATTGGGTCGAGCGAAGCATGCGCGAGCTTACAACGAGCGTGTCCAAAAAACCGGCATAGGAACATTACAGGAGGTGCGAGCAACCGATTTAGATCCTGCCATTGCGCACCGGCGCTATCAAACTTTTATGCAAGAAACCTACGCTTCGATTCAGATCTTGAAGGGGAAAATTCCTTTTATAACCATCGATGCAAATGGAGCGTTAGAGGTGGTTACGCAACAATTGCGGCAAGAATTGCGGAAAATGAAAGACTTTCGACGGTAATTTTTTTCTGCTTTTCCTCATTCGTCAGAAATAAACATGCATCTTCCTATCAGTTGTGTCGTTTTGTTGATTGTGACGATGCTGGAAGGCCTGAGCGGTTTTGGGCGGACTGCTGCTTTAAGCCCTTTTTTAAACGATCTTTGCAGAGATTTATCGTTGTCGCGAACACAAATCAGCGGTGCGTATTCGTTTGCGCATTTAGCCACCATGTTCCTTCTACCGCAAATTGGCCGTTTTTTTGATCGAGTTCCGTTGCCTTGTTTTTTAAGGACATTTGTAATCCTTTTTTCTGCGGCTTTTATTGGCATGAGCAGCTTAGCGAATGGAGGAGGCCCCTTGTGGCTGAAGATAGGTGTGTTGGGATTAGGATATACCTGTATTCGTATGTCTGTGCATTCCTATTCGATTGCAGGACGATCAACCATTGCCCTTTGGTTTTCGAAACGGCGTGGTGCAGCAATTGGAACGTACACTTTATGTACCACGATCATTGGATCGGCGATGCCCTCGATGGCTTATGCTTTGCAGCAACGATTTTCTTGGTCAAGGGTATGGTTTGGAATCGGAGCGTTATGGTTCGGCATGTGGTACCTGTGTTCGTTTGCGAAAAAACCGGAAAGCAATTGCTCCAATATCCGCTCAGATTCTTCTCCTAATGAACCTTCTTACCGTCCGGTTTTATTTTATTTTATTATGATAACGCTTTTTTTTAAGGCTTTTCAAAATACGGGAATTGCTTTGCATTGGATGCCGATGTGTCATGAATTTGGAGCGAATGCGAAACAGGTATCGTTTTGCTTTTTGCCGATAGCAGCGATTTCGATTGGCAGCACGTTTATTTTTGGGCATTTTTTTAAAAAAATCGGAGTAGAACTTGCCTTATTTTTGTTTTTAATCGCGGATGTTGGAATGTTATGTGCGACCAAAATGATTGCCACCACAGTTGGGCTCTGTACCTTTATCGGGTTTAACGGGTTGTATTGGGGGCTCAATCACGTAGTGGCTACATTGGTGTTACCTCTTTTGTTTGGTGTGAAAAACATTGGTGCTTTGCATGGTTGGGCGTACGCATTTGTCAGTTTTGGGAGTTCCGTTGGTTCCTTTTATTTTGGCTGGATGGGCGATCATGTTTCTTACCAGTTTGGACTGAGCCTTTGCATCGCTTTTTCACTTTTTTTGCTCTTGTTTTTATGCACCATTCGGGAGCAAATTCGCTCGATCCATCGATAAATTATTGAAACATGTACGCAGGTTGTTGGGTTTTGGCGCTTGTGATTTTCTTAGAAGGTTTCAGTGCGTTTGGCCGAACCTCCGCATTGAGCCCTTTTTTGAAATCGCTTTGCGGTGATTTGTCGCTTTCCATGACCCAAATAACGGGTGCTTATTCATTCGCAAATATCGTTGCTGGATTTTTGTTGCCCTATGTCGGATATGGATACCACCGGCAAAGAGCTTCTCGATTCATGATGATTTTTGTCCTTTTATTTTCGGCTTCTTTACTCGGGTGGAGTCAGCTTTCTTATCGTTCTTCTATCGTCAATTTTGGTTGCATGGGGTTGCTTTTTACCGGAATCCGTTTGTCCGTTCAAGCGTATAGAATTGTAGAAAAATCCATGATTGCTGTTTGGTTTTCCAAGCGGCGCGGTTGGGCAACCGGTTGTAGCGGATTGATATTGACGTTGTTTCTTTCGCTTACCCCTTCGATTTGTTATAGCCTCAGCCAACAGATGACCTGGCGAACGTTTACGCAACTTTTAGGGTTTTTATGGTTGCTTTGGTTGCCCTTTTGTTTCGTAATCCGAAAACCAAGCGATATAGGTGCATCTTCCCAGCAACCATTGTCGGGAAGAGAAGTGCAACCTTCTCGTTTATGGTTTTTTTTATTATTCACCCTTTTTTGGAAAAATTTTCAAAACAGCGGTATTGCGTTCCATTTGGTCTCTTTGTGTCATGAGTTTCAAGTGGATCCGAAAAGAATTTCGATCGCGTTTATTCCCATTGCAACCGAAGCGGTGCTGGTGACGTTTGTGTTGGGGCATTTTTTTTCACAAATCGGCTCTAAACGATCGTTATGGGTCTTTTTGGTATCCAATATAGGGATGTTGGTAGCGATCCAAAAGTTTTCTTCTCCTGGCATGATCAACCTTTTTATCGCTTGTACCGGAATGTATTGGGGTATCAACAACGTGATTGCAACAATGGTTATTCCAGAACTGTTTGGAATTTCTACGATTAGCATCCGTCAGGGATGGGTTTACAGTGCGGCCACGCTTGGAAGTGCGTTGGGTCCTTTTTATTTTGGCGTGATGAAAGATTTTCTTTCGTATCAAACCGGTTTGCAAATCTGTACAGCGATTGTGTGTTGGTTATGTTTTATGTTTTTGAAAATCCAGAAAAATATTCCTTGTAGCCAGGCATGAAGCGTTCCGATAAAAAGCGAGTTGCCAAAGTGGTGGAGTGTTTAGAGCAGATGGTTCCGAATCCTTGCACTTCGTTGCCCTATGATTCCCCTTTTGCTTTGCTCATTGCGACGTTGCTGTCTGCGCAATGCCATGATGAGCAAGTGAACCGCGTCATGCCTGGTTTATGGAAAAAAGCAAGTACGCCGCAAGAAATGTGTTTGTTATCGGAGGCGGAAATTGGTGCCCTGATCCATCCTTGCGGTTTTTTTCGCACAAAAGCGCATTATATCGCAACCTTATCGCGGCAATTATGCGAACGGTTTCACGGAGAAGTTCCCAACCATTTCCCTTCTTTGGAAAGTTTAGCGGGGGTTGGTCACAAAACCGCTTCGGTGGTGATGGGGCATGCATTTGGTTATCCAGCGTTTCCGGTGGACACGCATGTGTATCGATTGGCAAGAAAATGGCGATTAAGTGTCGGCTCATCGGTCGAGCGAGTAGAGGTGGATTTAAAACGGTGCTTTCCGCAAAACGAATGGTTCCGCCGACATTTGCAAATGATTACGTATGGTCGTTTGTATTGCAACCGAGTGGCGTGTAAGCCGGAACACTTGTGCAAAATTTGCCAAGCGCTGCAAGCGTTTTGTGGTTAAGCGCTGCTGGGTGAGTAATAGTTTGCAGGAGATGTTTTTGTAGGAGCAATATAGTGCATTTGTTCAAAAATGTACAAATGGTTGTACCGTTTTTATAAAATTTCCTGAAAAATTCCGACACCGATTAGGCAAGTTTTTCGGTAAAAAGCGATCGCTTGGCCGACTGCCAAGGCGCGTTGAGGGACGGTAAAGGTAATTTTTGCTGTGGTTTCCGGAAGCCAATGCCAGGTGATTTCTTGAGAGCAGTCGCGATAACGAGGCTTAGCCTGCAAGATTTCTCTTTCGACTGGCGGGTTTTCTAAAAAATTCAAGCATCGAATGCGTGCTTTTTGAGCATATAACCCTTCGGTTTCTGGGTGATCAAAACCGACCACCAACTGCCCCGTTGCGTAATTTTTAGCGAGTACTACATAATGCTCAAAGTCGCAGTTAGAAGGGAGGGCGATGCCTTTTCGTTGTCCAATAGTGTATCGATGAAGACCGCGATGTTGCCCAAGGATCGTGCCATCTGTGGTTACAATTGCTCCCGGTTTGTCGGGAATGTATTTTTCTAAAAAATCTTGGATCGAGGTACGGCTGCTACCTAAAAAACAAATCCCTTGGCTGTCTTTACGCTCGGCGTTCGGTAGGCCAATCTCCTTCGCGATGCAACGCACGTTTGCCTTTGTGAACCTCCCAAGCGGAAATTGGACTAAGGATAAAGCGTGTCGTTGTACCAAGCATAAAAAAAAGCTCTGATCTTTGTTGGGATCGATGCCTTCATGCAAAGAAAACGTACCATTGGCTTCGATTTTTTGGCAATAATGTCCCGTAGCGAATCCCTGAAAGCCAGCTTTTCGTGCGTGTTCAACCAAAACGCCAAATTTAATGTATCGGTTGCACATAACATCCGGGTTGGGTGTTTGGCCCGATCGGTACCCTTCGATTAAGTAATCGACTACCTTTTCCCGATATACATCGATAAAATTAATGATTTCAAAAGGAATTTTGAGATGATTGGCGGCCGAGCGAGCAGATTCTAAATCTTCTTTCCATGGGCATTCTTTCCATAATTCCGTTTCGTTTTGCCATGAACGGAAGAAAATTCCATGTACCTCATATCCTTGTTGTTGCAGCAAATAGGCGGCTACCGAACTATCCACCCCCCCGGATAAGGCTACAAGAATTTTGGCAGACATGAAGAAAAAGTCGCTTTATTCTGGGTCGACGGCGGCTTTTGTTTGATGGAGTCGATCCATCCCAAGATAAATGACCGGCGTGACAAAAAGCGTTACGATTTGCGCGAAAATCAGTCCTCCAGCGACACAAAGGCCTAATGGGACTCGAGAAGCACCATCGGCGCCCATTCCTAGCGCAATGGGTAAAATTCCAAAAACGGTACAAAGGGTGGTCATTAAAATCGGTCGAAAACGATCGCAGCAGGCATTTAAGATGGCATCTTCGGGAGCCATTCCGCTTTTCTGTTTTTCGACTGCAAAGTCGACCAAAATAATTCCATTTTTCTTAATAATTCCCATCAGCATGAAAAGCCCAATGAAAGCGTATAAGGAGCATTCAGCTTGGAAAAGCATTAAGGTAATCAGTCCGCCGGCGAGCGCAATCGGCAAGGTAGAAAGTACGGTTAAGGGATGAATCCAGTGTTCATATAGACAACCGAGTACGACGTACATGACGAATACCGCCACGAATAGCAAGAAGGTAAGGGTCTTGGTCGATTCGATGAACTCTTTCGATTCACCACCCAATTCGCCTGTGATGTTCCCAACGCAAATATCGTTAGCGCATTTTTCAATGGAAGCTAGCGTTTCGCTTAGCGGAACTCGTCCGGATAAATTGAAGAAAATATCGGCCGATGGGAAATTGTTTTTATGAAATACGCTGGTCATGCCGGTTCGTTTTTGGAAACGGATGACATCATCCAACGGAACAACTTCCCCTTGCCGGTTGATTGCTCCCATGTTGGCAATGGAGGAGATGTTTTGACGCTGATCCTTTTGCGTAGAAACAATGACTTGGTACTGATCGGTATTGCCTTTAATTAAGTAGGAATAATTGAGAGAAAAAGCTTCTCGCATCGTATTTTCTAGTGCGTATGGAGTAACTCCACATTGAAATAATCGGCATCGGTTGTACTCGATATCTAGAATGGGATTTTGGGTATCCATGTTGCAGTTCAAGGATTGACGATCGATACCGGGAAGGGTGGCCAATGTTTTCAAGAGCTTTTGTGCTGCTTCTTGTACTTCTTTTGGATCTAATCCGGTAAGGCTATAAAAATACTTTCCGCGATTGCTATCTGCACTACTGGTTTGAATGTTTAACACTGGCATGGGTTTGATAAGCGGTAAAATTCCGGGTATTTGAAAGAGCATCCCTTGCAATTCCTTGCAAATGGCATCAATGGAAACATCTTGGTTGCCACGGATCGATTTTCGATCTTTTCGATCTTTCAGGATGATGAGTACTAAACCTTGGCTGTCGAAATGCTCAATTCCTGCAACATTCATGGTTACATGAACAGATGGATGGCGCTTGAGCGTTTCTTTGATTTGTTTTTGATACCGGTGCATTTGTGTGGGAGAAGTCCCGGTTTGTGCCATAAAAATACCAAAAATGGCGCCGCTATCGCCGGTAGGAAGAAAGCTTTTGGGAATGATGATGAATAAATAAACCATCGCAACGATGCAGACGATCCATAAAACATAAAATCGTCCTTTGTGTTGAAAGACCCAACGGAGCCGTTTGCGGTACCATTCTAAAAAAAGATGTTCGGTGTGAAAGGCGACTCGCTCCATCCGGGTTTTGTCACTGGTTTTTCGTTTGCGCAAAAACCGTGCGCACATGACGGGTGTGACGGTAAGAGAAACGATTCCCGAAGCGAAAATGGCCACGATAATGGTTACCGCGAATTCTCGGAATACGCGTCCGATTTGTCCGCTCATAAAGACGATGGGGATGAAAGTCGCCATGAGAGAAAATGTCATGGAGAGGATGGTGAAGCTGATTTCGGAAGCGCCTTTAAAGGAAGCTTCGAGCGGAGTTAATCCGTGTTCCATATGTCGTACGACGTTTTCCAAGAATACAATGGCATCATCGACTAAAAAACCAATGGCGAGCGTTAAAGCCATTAGGGATAAATTGTCAAGATTGTAGCCTAAGCTTTTCATGACGATGAACGTGATAAAGAGCGATAAGGGCATGGCAACAACCGGAATGATTGTTTCGCGCACACGACCGAGAAAGAGGAAGATGACGATGGCGACTAATACAAACGCGATGACGATGGTTTCTTTTACTTCATTGATAGAATCTAAGATACTTTTGGCTTTATCATAAATTGGGGTCATGAGGATGGAAGGCGGAAGAGATTTATGTAGCTGCGGGAGCATGGCTTGAATACGGCGCGAAACTTCAACGGTGTTTGCACCGGGAGCTTGATTAATGGCGATCACAACCACCGAGTCCATCTTCATCTGTAAATTTTCTACCCAGAATTGACTCAGAAAGTCTTCTTCGGCGTTTCCTTCTTCGCAGCGAGCGACATCTTCCAAATAAACCGGCCGTTCTTGAACGGTTTTTACCACAATTTTTTGATAATCCTTTGCATGATTCAGCTGCCCATTGGAGGATAAGGTTAACGTTTTGGTTTCTCCTTTTAGCCGCCCGATGCTCAGGATCATGGTGTGGCTTTGAATGGCGCTAGTGACGTCGTTGATGGAAAGGTTCCACAGACGCAATTTGCGCGTATCTAAATGAATGCGAATGGCGCGTGGTACTCCGTATACTTGTACCTGCGAAACGCCTTCTATTTTATTCAACTGCTGACCAATGTTTGTTTTTGCGTAATCGTACAATTCGGTAGCTTTCATGCTTTCGCTTGCAAAAGCCAGAAAGAAAATAGGCTCGCTATTCGGATCTTTTTTTCGATAGCTGGGGGGCGTTGGCATATCTTTGGGAAGTTTGGCTTGGGCACGCGTAATGGCGGATTGTACTTCCATGGTGGCGGTGTCGACGGATTTGTTCAGATCGAAGGCAAGCGTTAAGTTACTGGTGCCTAAGCAACTCTCGGAACGAACCTCGGTCAGCCCCTCAATCTGCATGAATTCTTTCTCTAATGGGCTAGCGATCGCATTTGCCATCATGTCGGAACTCATACCTGGGAAGCTTGCAAAGACATTGATCACCGGGTATTCCACTTTCGGTAACGCACTGACTGGCAATTTTATATAGGCCGCGATGCCAAGCAACGAAATCGAAATGGCGAGCAAGATGGTTGCAATGGGTCGTTTGATGAAGGGGTCGCAAATGCTTTTCATAACGAAAGTTGGGCAAAATCGTTTGTTTCGGATGGTTTTACAAATTCATGCCGGAAGAAGAAATTTTTCGAAAGGTGCATGTTCCCCTATAATTTTTCACAACCGGTTTCTCTTGGACGATGAGTGAAAAATGTTTTCGTTCCTCTAGCGAAAATTTTCGATGAGGAAAGGTCTAACGTTTCGGCAAACACATCCGGGGCGTTTGAAAAGGAATGCCACGAGGTTTGTAACGAAGCTGGCGGGTTGATGATATTTAATTTTTGTGTGTTGATGGGCATACCGGGTGCCAACAACGTGTGTCCGTCGGTAATGACTTGTTCGCTGCCGTTTAGCCCATGAACTACGATCCAATGGTTGTAGGTTTGTTCCGTGGTAACCGGTTTCATCTCTGCGAGACCTTGATCATTCACAATATACACAAATTCTCCTTGTATGCCTTCATGAATCGCGCTTTCCGGAATAAGAAGCGCGTTGTGGATCGTTTCGTAGTAAATTTTTAGGTCCATGCTGCGACCTGGCCAAAATTGCCGCATTTCGTTGGCAAATTCTCCGCGAATATCAAAAGTACCGGTACTTTTTTCAACCGTATTGCCAATGGAGACCAATTTCCCTTTTTGTACAACCGATGGATCATCGATCAGACGAGCTTCGATTTCGATTTCGTTCCGATTGGCTTTTAATAACGCTTGTAAGTGTCGTTCCGATAAAAACGAATCTACATAAATCGGTTGCAGCTGATTGAGTACTGCCAAGGTCGTACCTTGGTTCACATAAGAGCCTTCATCGACTTCCGATTTGCTGATTTCGCCGGCGAAGGGCGCCAGAAGCGTTCGATTGTCTAGGTCAATTTTTCGCTGAGCAATGAGGGCGCGATCCATTTCCAATTGCGCTTGGCTGACGGATACATTTGCTTGATAGGTATCGTACTCTTGCTGCGATACAAAATTTTGTGCACGCAATCCTTCCGAGCGTTTCAATTGTAAAACATTCAGGTCGTGCTTGGCTTGATCCAGCGCGAATTGCGCTTCCGCTTGTTGCAAAGCAGCTTTGGGAGCGCTTTCATTGAATTGAAAGAGCACGTCCCCTTTTTGTACCGATCCACCGTTGCTCGATTTTACGGTTACTAAGGTTGCGGTGGCTTTCGAAACCAGCGCGATTTGGTTGTAGGCTACGCATTGACCAACGGTATCGATGTAGCGTTTGACGGATTGTTGATGCGGTTTCGCGATGGAAACCGTTAAGCGCAAAGCGGAGGATTGGGAAGCATGGGGCTTTTGCGGTTTTTTGAGATGGTTGTACCAATACCACCCAAGGAGTAGGGGAAGAAAAACAGCGAGGTAAAATTTTTTTGACTTCATGGTTGTAAAAAAGAGGAGGATTCTGGTTGGATACGGCCTGAAACATAGGCTAATCGTGCCCAATGAATGGCTAAGTCTGCTTGGGATTGTATCCGTTTGAAACGAGCGTCCGATAAGGTTTTTTGCGCAGAAAGGACATCCAGCAAAGCATTTAACCCGGATTGGTAACCGATGCGGGCAGATTGAAGCGATTCTTGCGCAGACGTTTCCAAAGCCTTGGCAGAATCGAGCAATTGGACAGCTGATTGGAATGCATGAAATTCTGTCCAGACATCGCGCAGAATTTCCAATTGCTGTCGTTGTAAAGCGAATTGCTGCGCTTTTCGCTCTGCATGCTGTTCCAACGCTTTATATTGTTTATCCATTCCGTCAAAAAAATTCCAAGCAATTCCCAACTGCACGTTGTAATTGTTTTGCCAATGCGGTTTGTTTTCGTGATGGAGCCGATTCAGGCTGCTGGAAAGTTCGATGGAAGGGTAGCGTTCGCGCTTGGTTTTCAAATACGCCCAATCGGCAGCCTGTACCGCTGCTTTTTGCGCCAACAAATCCGCGCGGTTCTTTAGTGCTTCTTCCAGCAACGTTTGTACTTCATCCGTCAACGGCTTCACCTCTTGAAACGATACTTCGATCTGAAAATCTTTCGAAATGGGAACACCGACCGCTAACGCTAAATCCGCTCGGCAATTTTCCACATTTGCTTCTGCCGATTTTAATTCGTATTCCGCTTGCATCTTTTCTGCTTTCGCTAACAGCGTTGATTGCATGCGCCCCAAGCCGCTTTTCATACGATTTTCAGCCGCTTGATAAGACGTCTCTGCATCTTCCAAACTGCTTTTACAGGCGGCAATTCGTTCGCTTGCTGCCGCATACTGATAATACGCGTTTTGGATTTGAAATACCGTTTGTTGCAGAGTAAAATTAAAGCGGTAATTGGCGGCCGAAAGGGCACAAGCGGCACTTTTGGCCCCTGCTTTATCGGCGCCAAATTGGAACAATCGGTAGGCAATTTTTAACCCGGGTCCCCATGTATCGGCAACGGAGGTTGGATTTTTAGCGGTTGCTCCAACTTGCGTACGATCGGCAGCCGCAGTGACGGTCAGCGAGGGGAAGAAGGGCGCTTGCGCGCGTTTGGCTTGCGAAAGTACTTTTTTTGCATTCCACCAAGCAACACGCGTTTGTGGATTTCGCGATAATCCGAGTTCTATTAAGGCGGGCAGCGAATACGCGTTGAAAGTGGGAAGAGGAGACGTCATGAGTTCTTCTTCTGCTGCTTTCGGTTCAGGAATCGGCTTCCACACATGTTCTGCATCGGGACTGGTATGTAAGGATACGCAACCGCTTAATAGACAAACGCTGCTGATGAGGATCCATTTTCTTTCCATTCGACACTTCTTTTTTAGAATCTTCCCGAATTAGTTAAAATATAGCGGAAAAGCGATTTTTGTCAAAAGATTTGGTGTGAACTCAATGGACATCTTTTGAAAGCTTCTGGTACCTTGGGTATGGAGAACAAAAGCGTGTGGTTTCCGATCGCCCGGGTGGTTACGTAGTAGTGGACGGGATTTGTTTCCAGGTGGCTTTTCGATACCAAAGGTAAAATCCGATGACAACGATCAAATTTTCTGTCATCAAGAGTTGCGTGTATATTGCGGGATCCTGATTATGCCCGTACGTTAGTAAAAAGTAGGTTGGAATTAGGCAAAGCAACCAATACAGAGAAGTTTGCGCGATAAGAATAGCTTTTGGCTTTAATAAGGCGAACAAAAAGCCTTGTACGCAAAACCGTAGTGCTTCGCCCATAAAGACACCGCAGTACCAAACGAGAAACCACTTAGTTTGATGGATAAAAACATCATTGGCCGCAAATTCTTTTGAACCTAAAAAGCGAATGAGAGGGGTGGAATAGAGGGTGCAAAATACCGCAAATCCGATTGCAAAAAAGCTGATTAAACGGGTAGCCTGACGCATTACACAGGATAGCAGCGGTCGTTGATGAGCACCGATAAAATTTGAGCAAAGGGTTCCGGTTGCTTTTCCGATGCTATCGGTTACGCAGAACATAAAGTTATAAATGGTAAAGCTTACAAAATAGGCTTTGTATTGCGCAGGAAGCAGTTTGAGTGCGAAAAATTGACAGATTAGACACCAGCCGGTATTGCTAATACCGTATGTGATTGAGTTGGGTAAGCCGATTTGGGTGCATTGATGGAGAACATCCCAAGACCAGCGGTAAGTATGAATGGCGTATGTTTGGCGTCGTTTTTTTTGTAAGAAAAAGCATAAGAACATGGAAAACGAAAAAATATTGGCGATGTTGGTGCCGAGAGCCGCTCCTACAATGCCCATGCTAGGTATACCCAGTCCTCCAAAAACGAACCAATAATCGAGAATACCATTCAATAAACAGGTGGTAATGATTACCCTTGGGATTTTTTTGGTATCTCCGATCGCGATAAAAAATGAACCAATGGCGCCGCAGCCCGCTAATTCGAACGGTAGGGTGGTGAGCAGCATTTGCAGGTAAGGGGCGCCGAGCGTTTTCGTGGTATCGGCTAATAAGTAGGGGACATTCCAAATGATGGGAATGAGCAGGAGGTAAGAAGAGAAGGATAGCAGGAGCATTTGCCAAACGGCAGGCCCCATTCGTTGATAGTGTTGGGCTCCATTCATGCGCCCTAAGACGATCTCGCTGCTCGCAATGATGGCCATAAAAATGGCATCCAATGTCCAATACCATGGTTGAGCGGTTGCGCATGCATTGAAGGCATCGGAAGAGTAGCTGGCTAAAATGGCACGATCGGTAAACACCATGAGGGTACCCGACATCACCGAAAGCATTAATGGCCAAAAAATTGCCCATAATTCCTGGAACGTACCCGGCTGGTAGCGCGTTAAGCGAAAGTTGGAAGAATTTCCCATAACCGTTTACAGTTCGTATTTTTGCCCAACGTTGGGGTCCAGTACGGAAAACTCCTTTGCATGAGCGGAAAATTGATCGAAGAACCACTTTCGTGCTTGCGGATCTCCGTGCGTCAGGACGACCTTTTGCGGATGTTGCGCTAAGGTAAATTGGTACAAATCTTTTCGATCTGCGTGTCCGCTCAAATCAAATCGCTCAATCTTTGCACGAACGGGCGTGGTGTAATGAAGATTTTCAAAGGTAAATTTTTCGTTCGGTTGTACTCGTTGTAATTGGCCGCCAGGCGTGTTTTCGTCGCAGTGACCCACAAAACAGATGGTATTGTTGTTGTTATGGAGTATGCACGAAGCAATGTGGTACGCTGGTGTGTGTTCGGCTAGCATTCCGCTGCTCAGCAAGTAAATCGCTGGTGCATTCAATCGAGTCTTTCTTGGGTCGATTGTTCGCTTTCGCAATTGTTTGATATTGAGCTGCTTGAGGATTTGACGGCTGAAATTGACCGACGATAACCGTTTGCCCATTTTATCAAAGGCGCTGATCAGGGACATCCCTAGGCCAGAACAAAAAATGGGGCATTCCGGCAGTTTGTGCGCCTTTTTTGCCTGATAAAACAAGACCAGTAATTCCTGAATGCGCCCTAATGCAAAGGCGGGTATTAGGCAGATGCCGCCGCGTTTAACGGTTTTTCGAATAAGGGCCAACAACCGACTTTCTTCTTCCCGACGCAAGGCGGTTCGTTCGGTATCGCCGCGTGTGGTTTCTAAAATGAGTGCGTCCAGGTTTTCAAAGCGAGGAATTTGTGCACCTCGCAGCGAATTTTGATCCGAAAACAAAATATCACCGGTTAAGAAAATCGAATGTCCTTCATGCTCGATGAATACACTCGATGCGCCTAAAACGTGTCCAGCGGAGAATAGGGTAATTTTTGCAGTTTGCTTTTCTTTTTCTAAGCAGTACGGCTGACCAAATTTTAGCACAAAGAACTTTTTTTGTAACGACAGGACATCGTTTTTGTCAAACAAGGGATATTCGGGGATTTCTTTTTCTTCTTTTTGGCGAGTCATCACCGACACGGAGTTTTTGAGCATTAAGGGTGCCAGTAAACTGGTCGGAAGACTGACCAATATCTGTGCTTTCGATTGTTGCTTAGCAAGAATGGGTAAAGCGCCTAAGTGATCCAAATGGCAATGGGTAATGATGATGAAATCGATCGAATTGGGCGGCAATAAAGAAAGTTTTGGAAGCGCTTTTTCTCCCAATTCTTTCGGATCCATTCCGGCATCGATTAAAAATCGAAATTTCCCGCATTCTACCAGCAGGCAGTTAGCGCCAATATCTTTTTGATGATTTAAATCTTGAATAACAAACGAGCTCATTTTGAACGGCTGCAAATTTTAGATGAATAGAGAGCGCGATTTACGATAACGTTTCTCTTTTTTTCTACAGCGGTAAGTATAATTCCCTTTCTCTTTTTCCCTTATCTTTGGTGGAGGTGGCGAGAGTTGAACTCGCGTCTTTTACACGTGCACCGAAAACTTCTACATGCGTAGCATCTCATCAAATGCCCCAAGCAACCTCATAGATGCCTGTTTTGCTTGGTTCGTTGCAAAAAAATACAATTCATCGCTGCAACTCAATGAATGATGCTCGCTAAAACAGCGTTTAACGCCGAGCGAGTATAAGCGTTAAACGCAGAACTGCGGATACGCAGTCCATTGAACTTTCCTACGCAGCTAAGAGGAGAGGCAATACTTGCTTGCTGGCCACTTTGCGGCGACGGAAGCGAAGAACATTACTGTTTTCACTTGTTTTTTAATGGATTGATCACGAAGCCAACCATTATCTTCGGCATGCCGCTTTCGTTTCATTTGTAAAATCGAATCCGGAACACCCCCCTATCAAAGAGCATACACTTATTAGGATAATGATCAACCTCTGGTTGTCAAGAGCAAGCGGTCTTGTGATTCGGATCGTTGAAACTTAAACGGATGGATGAGGTTTTTAAGAGATGTATTTCCATTCCATGCGGCTGAAAGCGCAAGCGATTTCGCTGCGGGATCGTCCGGAATCGAACAACATATCGTTGATGGTGTAATGTTCATTGAGGGGAGAAGCCCAGCCGTTGGCCAAAGCTGCCGGTGGAATAGCAGAAATGTCGCAAAGCGTTAGATCCATGGAAATCCTCCCAATGATGGGGGCGGCATACCATTGTTTTCCGTCAGAAAACCATAAATGCCCTTTGTTGCTTAAGGATTTTGGCAATCCATGACTGAACCCTATGGCTACAATCGCGATGGTGGTTTCTTGAGTGGCTTCGTATGTACCTCCGTACCCTGCGCGATCTCCGGGATGAAGCGTTTCAATTTGAAGAGTAGGGGCTTGAATCGTAAGGGTAGGCTTTAGCTGTAAATTTTGTAAAAACCAATGTTTTTTGGAAAAGCCGACGATCCCGAATAAAATTGCACAAGCAGTACGGATTTGAGCAATGGGGTCTTTGGCGGAACGGATCATGTATGCATCAATCACCACGCTACCGGGAAGTTGAAAATAGTGTAAAGCACGATGGTACGCTTCAAACTGACGGCGATTTTGCTCTTTTACAATGGGTATGCGTTCGGGATCGGCGCACTGTTCGCTTTCGTGCGCGCAACCAAAATGGGTCATCATCAAGGTAATCCGATCGCGTTGCAAGCGTTTTTGAGTGCACTGTGGCCATTCTTCCTCCACCATTCCCAACCGATGCATGCCGGTTTCTACCTGAAGGATTGCCTGAGTTTGAGCAGAGGATACGATGGCTTCCCATCGTTCCAGTTGCGGCAGGCTGTTTAACACAGGAGTAAGGCGGTGTTCTAAGAAAAGTTTTTCGGTCCCTTTCGTGATTCCATTGACGATGTTGATTTGCAGGCCAGGAAACGCTTTTCGTAGTACAATTCCTTCATCGATAAACGAGACATACAACGCTTGACAGCCGCTTTGTACCAAAGGACGAACCACTTCAACGAGACCGAGTCCGTAACCGTATCCCTTCATCATGGGGCAAACCTCTACGTCAGGCGCTTGTTTTTTCAACGCAAGATAGTTGGATTGAATGGCCTTTAAATCAATTGTGAGGCGGGGGCGTGTCAATAGCATGCTCTTTATTTATTGATTTGTTTGTTTAGAGGCAAGGTTTTTTAGCAATCTTAGAAATGTTGCTGTTTTGAAATGAGGCTTGAAGGTAGAGGCGGTTTTCGATTGTATGAGAGGGATGTGTGGAATTGCAGGCTTGTGGAAGGCGAACATGCCGGACGAAGCTCTTTTGGAGCCATTGACCGCCATGATTCGAACCATTTCTCACCGTGGTCCAGATCATGAAGGTGTATGGTGCGAAGGAAACATGGGGCTTGCGCAAAATTTATTAGCGATTGTGGATGTAAGCCCCAACAGTTATCAGCCGATGATCAGCGAAGAGGGTCGGTACATCTTGGTCTTTAATGGCGAAATTTATAATTATCAACACCTCGCGAAGGATTTGCAGAAAGAAGGGATTGTTTTTGAGCTGCACAATGATACACAGGTGCTTTTACAAGCTTGCTCTCATTGGGGTGTGGAAAAAACACTGCCGAAATTAAACGGTATGTTTGCGTTTGCATTTTACGATAAGCACGCTCATCGGCTCATCGTTGCGCGTGATCGATGGGGAGAAAAACCGCTGTATTACGCCTATCAACCGCAGCAATTTTTTGCCTTTGCGTCGGAATTAAAAGCACTGCGGGTATTGCCATTTTTGGATACTCGCATCGATGAAACGGCCTTACAATTATATTTACAATCGAGTTATATCCCTTGTCCGTATTCGATTTATCAAGGCGTGAAGAAGCTATTTCCTGGATCCTATTTGATCGTAGAAAACGGATTTTTACACGAGCATCGCTATTACGATTTCCAAGAAGCTGTATCGAAACGCACGTTACAGCAGGGATCCGAGGCCGATATCCTCGAGCAATGCGATCAGCGGTTGCAGTATTCAGTTGCAGAACGGATGTACGCGGATGTACCAGTAGGTGCTTTTTTATCTGGCGGGATTGATTCCTCGTTGATGGTTGCGCTGATGCAACGGAACCGTGCACAACCGGTCCAAACGTTTTCCGTAGGCTATCCAGGAGCGGATGAGGATGAATCTAAATACGCGGAGGAGGTTGCAAAATATCTCAAAACGGATCATACGACGATTCATATTCAACAAGAAGACTTGCTGGAGGCCATTGCTTCGATTTCTCGAATTTACGACGAACCCATGGGAGATCCGGCTGCTTTGCCGACATATTGCATGTCTAAAATTGCGCGCAAAACGGTAACGGTCGTTTTAACGGGGGATGGGGGGGATGAAATGTTTGCTGGCTACTATAAGCACAAATGGTTGCCGAAATTATACCAATGGGGGCAATGGGTGCCCAATGGTGTTCTACAAGGATTGTGCGTTATCCATGAGGCTGTGATGGGAAATTTTCATCCAAAATTGGTGCGACGAATCCGACGCGCATTGGGGATCATGCAAAAGAAGAATTTTTTGGATGCGTATATACAAACCGATTGTGCTTGGCAAGTTCGCCCTTCGTTGGAAAAAACTTGGTTTGCTTTGCATCCGGATTTGCCAAACAATGGCGAGCAGGTGATGTTTTGCGATGTTCGTACGCAATTAACGGATGAGTTTTTATGCAAAGTGGATCGGGCAACGATGGCCGCCAGTTTGGAAGCTCGCGCGCCTCTTTTGGATTACAATTTGTTGGATTTTGTTTGGTCCATTCCGTTTTCAAAAAAACTTCGACAGGGAGAGAAGAAGTATTTGCTGCGAAGCGTGCTTCGTCGGTATGTTCCGCAAGCTTTATGGGATCGGCCGAAAATAGGTTTTGGAATGCCTTTAGGAACGATTTTGCGTACCGCTTTGCAATCCACCTTTGAGCGTTATTTGGCGGCCGATACGTTAATTTGGCGCTTTTTAAACCGCGCCTATGTCCAATCGCTTTGGGAACAGCATCAGAAAGGGAAAATTTCTCACGAACGCACTTTGTGGAATTTTTTTGTTGCGCAGCAGTTTTTGTTGGGCGAGTAGCAATCGTTACCCACCTTTTAGGCCAAACACAAGCCGGTCCCATTGAAAACGGTGTGCAAGGTCCCTGTTTTATCTTTTAACTGCAGAGCACCGTCGATGGTTACCGATTCAAAAATTCCGGTGCGCCAAGCTTGTTGATCTTCATCGAACATTCGTATGGCTTGATGCAGGTACAGCCAGTGTTTGTGGCAATCGCGATAAAAAGCCGAAAGATGGTTGGAATAATGCGCGAGATTTTGTACCCATAGATGCGAAAAAACTTGTACGGACGCAAACAGTTCGTCGTTGGTAAAGTCTTTTCGTTGGAGGCACTCTGCTAGCGAGATGGTGTTCGTTAGTT
>JAGDCJ010000045.1 GCA_017958565.1 Opitutales bacterium | reverse complement strand
CACCTACCTTCTCCAAAAATATCCACCAAAAGGTTGCGTGTTTTTGTAAAAAATGGACCGATCCTTTTGAAGAAATATTCTTTACACGATGAAACAATTTCCATAAAAGATCATAAATGTGCGGCATCTTTGGAATTTTACGAGCAAAACCGACAAACATCTCAATAAGTTTTGCGGAAAAATTGTCCTCGCAAATGCATCATCGAGGGCCCAATGCTACGGGATTTTACGGGTATCACATCGAGAGCCAAAAAAGTTTCTTGCAACCATCTGTACCGTACGATGCAGAATGGAACGTATTTTTCCTGTTTAAACGACTATCGATCCAAGATTTAAATCCGAGGGGCAATCAGCCCATGCAATCCAGTGATGGACGTTATACCTTGATTTTTAATGGCGAAATTTACAACTTTCGGACCATTCGTAAACAACTGGAGCAAAAAGGCATCGTCTTCCATACTAACTGCGATACGGAAGTTTTATTGCAATACCTCATCCATGTCGGTACGGATCATTTGCAAGAATTGGAAGGAATGTTTGCCTTCGCCTTTTGGGATCGTGAAAAAAACACCTGCGTGTTAGCCCGCGATCCGTTTGGTATCAAACCACTTTACTTTTTTCACCATCAAGGAGTGTTTGCCTTTTCTTCTATCATTAGCTGCTTGCTGGAATTACCGGAATGCCGTCGAAAAATCGATTTGCAGCAATCCATCAATTATATATTGCGATTCGATCGAGGGTATGGTTCTCGAACGATGTTGCAAGATATCCATCGCGTACCACCGGGCCATCAAGTAACCTTGCAAATCAAAGACCATTCCATCGATTTCCAAGATCGATATTATTTCAAGTGGAAACCTACCGATGAAAAAGTAGATGATTTTGATTTTTGCGTCAAAAAAACCCGGCAATTGTTAGAAGAAAGCATCGAAAAACATCTGATCAGCGATGTTCCCGTTTGTTTCAATTGTTCCGGTGGTGTTGATTCCTCTGCTTTAATAGGGATTGCTTCTCGTTCCCATTCCAACCTGACTGCTTTTTGTTACCAAGCCGATGATCCACGAATCGATGAGTCTGGTTATGCAGAATGCGTTACCCGTCATTGCAAGATTCAGTTAGTAAAAGTTCTCATTCCACCCACAGATGTAGAAAAAGATTTTGACACATACCTCACAAAACAAGAAGAGCCATTCGGAAGTGCTTCCAATTACGTAGATTATAAAGTTTTTGAGGCCCAACGAAAAGCAGGATTTACCGTCAGTTTGAATGGACAAGGTGGAGATGAAATGTTCGCTGGATATCTAGAATTCGCTGGTAATGCTTTTAAAAGTGCTCTATCGGATGGTCAATGGAAGCGTGCTTTTTCTTTGTTTGTAAAAAGTTCAGAGAAAAAACGGTTGGGCGCACTTGCGATTGATGAATTTCTTAAAAAATTTCCAACCCTTCGGTTGGGTTTTCGAAAAGCTGTCCGAACAAAGTACAGTCTAGTTGGTTTTAATCATAAAGCTATTGCAAAGTATCTTTTGCTACCTCCCATGGTAAACACTTTGCGAGCTGCTCTTACGCAAGCGCTTTTAATGACTTCGATTCCGCCAATTCTTTCAAGCAACGATAAAAATGCCATGGCATTTTCGATGGAAAATCGAGTACCTTTTTTATGGGATCCATTGGTACAATTTTCGCATATGTTGCCAGAATCATATTTAATTTCCAATGATGGTTGGATGAAGTTTATCTTACGAAAAGCTATCGAAGATATCATTCCGAAGGAAATTGCTTGGCGAAAAGATAAAATTGGATACGCTCCGACAGAAGCGTTATGGTTGCTGAAAAATAAAAAATTTTTTACACACCTTTTGGAAAGCAAAACTTTTGAACAAATTCCAGACATTCAAGTAGAAGAGGTACGCTGTGCTTGGAAAACGATTTGCAATCGAAATGAAGTCGATGGATGGAAGAGTGATATTTTTTGGCGTTATCTTTGCTTGATTCGCTGGATTGAGCTGTTTCGCATGGAATTTTAATGGCTTTTCAGTCATTTTGTCCACAAAAACAAGAAATTCGTTTTTTCTAAAAAAATTTCGTTGTAAAAATTTTTCACTAAGCGTTTTTTTCTTTCTCTAACAATTTTTCGACATGTCCATCGGCATGCAATTCTTCTAATAAAAAAGCCGTACGATCCAAATGCGATCGACAAATTTTTTCGTAAGCAAGGCCATCTTGATAAATTCGGACGAGCTGTTTCAGCGGGATATCTCCCGTTTCCAATTTTTGTACGATCGCTTCTAATTTTTGCATAGCGATTTCAAAGGAAGGCAGTTTTTTCCTTGTCAAAACTCCCATAATGGTTTTTTTTTAACAAAAACAAATTGCTCTTTAGAGAGCAATGGTATTTTTTTAAAAATGGAAAAAACGATTTTTCAAAAAATCATCGATCGCGAAATTTTCGCATCCATCGTATATGAGGACGATCGCTGTATAGCATTTCATGATGTTTCCCCACAAGCTCCTGTTCATTGCCTCATTGTTCCCAAAATTCTCATTCCTCGATTATCGGAAACAACCATGGAGCAAGAAAATTTGTTAGGGCATTTGCTAACGGTTGCAAATATCGTTGCGGATTTGAAAGGAATTCGTCAAAGCGGGTTTCGTATCGTGATCAATTGCGGGAAAGATGGCGGAGAAAGCATACCGCACCTTCACGTTCATATGCTGGGCGGACGGTCGCTCCAATGGCCACCGGGATAAAGGCAAAAGATTGACTCCAGCCAAACATATCGTATGAAACAAAAAACATTGTGCGCACCCGTTACCCTTGCAGGGAAAGGTTTACACACCGGCAACGACGTTTGCGTGACGGTTTCGCCAGCACCTGAGAATCACGGCTTAATGTTTGAAATCCCACAAGACCGTTCAACCATTCTCATACCCGCTTCTTTGGAATTCGTAGGGGATTGCGTACGAGGGACATCTCTTTGTAAGGAAGACGTCCACTTGTATACGGTTGAACACCTCCTCAGTGCGTGCTACGGCTTGGGCATTACCAATGCGCGTATTCTTTGCCAAGGGAATGAAATTCCGATTTTAGATGGTTCAGCAAAGCCATGGATGGAAGCCTTTGCTTCGGTTGGACTTGAAACGCAAAACGCCGAAACTGCTTGTTGGGAGATCACCGAACCGATCTCGATTGTACAAGACGATCGGTCGATTTTGATGCTTCCTTGCGACACCCTGAAAATTACCTGCACCTCTACCGATGACCGAAAAACGCATACGCAATACCTTTCCTTCCCGATCGACGCCGACCGTTACGAGCGTGAACTGGCTCCCGCGCGCACCTTTTGCGCTTATGAGGATATTGAGCCGCTCCTAAAAATCGGAAAAATCAAAGGTGGTACGCTCGATTGCGCGATCGTTATCAAAAAAGATAAGTTGCTTTCCAACGAACCGCTGCGCTTCCCTGATGAATTCGTCCGGCATAAAATGCTGGACATTTTGGGTGATTTAGCGCTCTTGGGTCACGCCGTCAAAGGCCATGTCATTGCGATGAAGACCGGACATGCGTTGAATATTGCGCTTGCAAAAGCCATTCGCGCACAAGAAGAACAAACGGTTTTGCCGCAAGTTGAATCTGATGCAACATCCGTCTTGGATATTCGGGGAATTTTGCAACGACTGCCCCATCGTTACCCTTTTGTCATGGTCGATCGCGTCCTTACACTACAAGAAAACCTGTTGGTTGCGATCAAAAACATCACGATCAATGAACCATGCTTTACTGGCCATTTTCCCGAAAATCCGATTTTCCCGGGGGTGCTCCAAATCGAAGCAATGGCACAAGCAGCCGGGTTATTGTTAAGCCTTCAATTGAGCGACCATGGGCAACAGAAGCAAGCGTTTTTGATGAGCGTTGATAAAGTCAAGTTTCGGCATATCGTACAACCCGGCGATCAATTGCGCATGGAAATAAAGCTCGTGAAGGTCAAAAATAATCGCATTGGTTACGCAGAAGGGCAATGTTTCGTTCACGATCAAGTGGCTTCTTCCGCGGAATTGATGTTTATGATGGGAAACGAATCATGAACCTTCATCCGACCGCCATCATTGAAAAAGGTGCGACGTTGGACCCAAGCGTGACGGTGGGTGCATATGCCTATATCGGCCCTCATGTTACCTTAGGAGCCGGTTGTTGCATAGAGCATCACGCAACCATCGATGGTTATACCACCCTCGGAAAGAACAACCACGTATATCCCTATAGCTTTTTAGGCGCTCAAACGCATGATTTAAAATACAAAGGCGGTGTTTGTTCTCTGAAAATCGGAAATGACAATACCTTTCGCGAATACGTTTCCATTCACACCGCTACATCGGATGGAGAAGCAACCCTTCTGGGGGATCGGAATTACATTCTGGCTTGTTCCCATATTGGTCATGATTGCTGCCTGGGAAATGATATCATTATGAGCGCAAAAGTGGCAACCGGCGGGCACGTTCGCATTGAAGACCATGCGAACATTGGCGGACATGCTTCCATTCATCAATTTTGCCACATCGGTGCCTACTCGATGGTCGCTGGACATTCGTTTTTGAAAAAAGATTTGTTGCCCTTTATGATCGCCTCTGGTTCTCCAGCAGTTGTCAAAAGTTACAATCGAATTGGCATGATGCGAAAAGGCTTTACGGAATCCGAACGCACTTGTGTCAAGCAATGCTTCAAAATTTTCTACACCTCATCGTTGAACCGGAGTCAAGGGTTGGAGCGGGTACGTGAACTGGTAGAATTTCATGCGTGTGGAAGGGTGAAGGAGGTGTTGGAGAAATTTTGGGGATCGGAGACGGTACGCGGGTGGATTTGAGGGATGCGAACATTTGTCTGTATCCGAAAAAAGATCTTGCGGTAGGGTTGTGGAAGAGCGAGGGTAGCTTGAAGACAGTGCGATGGTTGGTATGATAGCGAATTTTTGGCGGAGCGAGCGGAGCATGCAAGCGGTGGGGT
>JAGDCJ010000044.1 GCA_017958565.1 Opitutales bacterium | reverse complement strand
CCATCCTTCACGTGCGAGCATCCGAACTGCTGTAAATAATGTTGTAGGTTTTGGCTGTACCCATTCCAGGAATCCCAGCCAATGAACACACGATCGGTGGGTTTTAGATTGCGAAATGAAATGGGAATCATGTCAATTTTGGCTTACGATCGATTGCAAAAACCGCAAAAATCTTCCTTGCTGGGCTTCAAACGTGTACCGCTCCTCAAACGCCTTGCGCCCATGCCTCCCCAACTCCTCGCATAAACTTTTATCCTCATACAGCTGATCCATCGCATCTGCTATCGACTGTGGATCGATCTTTGTACAAATTCCCAGCGGTTGTCCATCATTTTCACAAGTCTTTTGATAATGCGGATAAAGAGGGGCAATGATTGGCAACCCTAATGCCATATATTCGTACAATTTCACGCGCGAGTAATCCGGTTGCGTTTCTTTCACAAACGCCAGTATTCCTGCAAAACATCTTTGGGAAAACATCTGGACCTGTTCTTTGGTCGCATAATCATAATACGCAACATTCTCCCAACCAACGGTTTGTTGGCATTGCTTTTGATAAGCTGCAAAAGGGAAATATCCACATAAAAGGAGACGAATCGGATTTCGGCATCGATGGGTGGCTTGAATCAGGAGATGAATATTGCGTTGTGCGGTTAAAACACCATAGTGCAAAACATAAAAATTTTTGGCAAAAAGAATCGATGGGGCGCTCGGAAACATTTCTCGCAATGGATAATTGGGTAACAGGTAAATGTTGGAAAATCCGAACGTTTGCAAAGAATGTTTTAAACCATCGCAAATCGTGATACAACCATCCAGGTTGTTTCGGATTTTGCAAATCAATTTCTTGTAGAGGTAGGCCAAAAGTCGCCTGATGGGTTTGAGCGCACCAGTCAGGTGGAAAAATTCATCGTAATAGTATTCATGACAGTCCCACACTACAGCCTTTCCGCGCTTTTTTAAAAAAGGTACCAGCAAAAGCAATTCGGGATTGTGGATCACATACAAATCCGCATCGATTTGCTTGGCTGTTTGATAAATAGGAAACGGAGAAAGAATCGCTCGCAACAGACGAACCGAATATTGTTTGGTACCATAAAGGTGCAGGCCATCCTTTTGCTCGTACGGCTTTCCATCGCCCGTTACATAATGCACTTCATAAGCCTGCCTTTCAGCAAGGCATTCTTTGATAATGCGCGTATCGGACCGCAAATGAGCCGTTGCGATATTACAGATTTTTTTCATGAAAATGGAAAACAAGTATTTTTTTAAAAACCATCGCCATTGGTATTGAATAAAAAGTCCAGAACCGATAAACCGCCAAGAAATTTTCCATACAACTGCGGGTAAGGCTGAATCGTGAAATCGCTATATCGCAACTGAATCCCCTGTTCCGCAAAATGGCTTTCGTTTTGGTAATTTTTCGCGCCCTGCCCGGAAAGATAAACCGTACCACCCACTTTTTGGACGAGGTCCAAAATACGTGCTTCTTTTTTTTGCGTGCTTCCCAACTCGGAACTTAAGCGAATCTCACAAGAAACCTGCAAACAACAAGCGCAATAGCGGATCAGCGCCACGTTCAGTTCGTATAAAAAAGAATAAGATGTTTGTACAATGTTGGAAAGATGCTCATAATGCGGATGAAAATAAGGCGCTTTATGGTAGCAACTATCGATGGTTTTCAAAAATTTTTTCACAAAAAAAGCATGATTTTCTGCACATCGCACCTCCCGAATCAGGGTATGAACCGGATGCTGTTTTTTCGGAAGCGATAGGAGCAACTTTTCTCCGTTGGTATTTTTTATCCAGGCTTGCGTAAAGTAAGAATTCCGCTTGCCATCAGAGATCAACACATCGTCCAGCAGAAGGAACACATCGCATTGCTTGATTTTATAAAAATACCCCAACCATGGAAGAAAGTTTGGCTGGTGACAAGCAACGACGCTCATAATCGTTTGATCAAGGACCACACGATGCGAGAAGAATCGTACCCGCGCAACTCATTGTAGAGCGTAAATCCGCATTTTTCGTACCATTTTTTCACCATCGGATAAGAGGTTTTGATGGTGACCATGGTCGCTTTTTCTTCCTTTGCCATTTGTATCGCTTTCTCTAGCAGCAAACTTCCAATTCTTTTCTTACGATGCTCTTCTACCACAAAGATCTCGACTATGTGAAAATTTCCATAAGAAAGGCGTGCTTGCAATGTTCCGATAAAAATACGGGGGGGGGGGGGGGACACGACCACCCACGAAAACGTACGTATACGATTTTTTGCATAGAATAGTTCTTCATCGATTCGGTCAAATCCTTCTTGGATGATTTTTTGCTGCTCGGCTGTTAACGGCTTTTCTTCTATGCGGACATTCATAAAACGATTTGAATCCCTTCATAACCGACCGCAAAAGGTTTTGAAACTTTGGCCCCGGTTACGGTCAACAGACTACGAAGGTAAGATTCTTGCATGTAAAACTTCTCTCGTTGCGAGGAATAAACCGAAATAAAAGAAAGCATTTTTTGGACGATCGAGTCATCTATTTCTACATACACGTTTGCCGGATCGGAAAAGCAATTCCACGGGTAGATGTACCCAAAGATGGTAGACGTTTTAAAACAACGACAAGCTTCCGCGCAAATCACTTGATGATCTTGATGCAAATCCTTGGTGCAAGGACAAACCACAATATCCGGATGAAAGCTTTGTCGGATGGATACCATTTTTTCTAAAATTTCTTGCCGATGTTCCGAAAACCTACGAACGGGAAAATGATCAAAAACGCAATCTTGCAAGGGAAAACCTATCGCTTGCAACGCACTTTTTTCTTCTTCTCGGAACGCATTCGGTGGGCATTTGAGTGCAACGGCTGTTGTTTCACAAGCGGAAAAAGAAACGATTTTGCATCCCACCGACGGCTGTTTCTTTTGGTAAGCAAAGTAAAGCGGCAATGTCCCGATTTCATCATCGGCATGAGGACAAAGTAATAACACTTTCATACGCAAAAACTTTTTACAAATTGGGCGTACTGCAAATAGGTTTTTTCTGGATTCCCTTGTTGTTCAAAAAACATGCGCGAATGTTCCGCCATTGATTTTCGTAAAAGGGGCTCATCTCTTAGATGTAAAAGTTTTTTTTGAAGCGAAGCAAGATCATTGGATGGGAAATTGAGCCCTAATGCATGCGCATCCACGATTTCGGCAATTTCTCCCGGCATACTATTGAGGATCGGCAAGCCGCACATAAAGTAAAAAAAAGCCTTATTGGGGAACGTGGGCGTTAGGTCAAAAAACTGCTTTTCGCTTTCTTTCGAAAGAAAAACAACCCCGCAATCGCAATGTTTGGCTAGAAAAAAGGCTTCTTCGTTCGATAAAAAACCAGGACAATACACGTTCGGTAATGATTTTGCCTGTTCACGGATTTTGTCTCCATAATCCCCATCTCCTACCAGGACAAAATCCACCGATTCTTTTTGTAAAGCTCGAGCGGCTTCTATCAAAAAAGCTGGTTGAAAATTGATCCCCCATTTACTAATGTAAAAGCATTTGAACGTTTTCCGCGATACGATCGAGGCGTACTTTTCCTGAAAAATTTTCTCTTGGTTTTCGCTCAAAGAAACATCCGGTGTGGAACTCAAATAAAAGATACGCGTCGGTTTTTGCACGTTGGGTATTTTCCTCAAGCCCCACTGAAGCATATCGTTCGAAACCGCCACAATCGCCGTCGCATTCCGTAAAACGGTTTTTAAGAAAAATTGATCGAGAAAAAGGAGTTTTTTTAGGAAAAAACGGAGGATGGGACGACGAACCACATAACAAAAGGCATCCGGCCATGGATCGCGGATATCAACGATCAAAGGAATGTTATGCTTTTTCGCAAAATAGGCTGCACAAAAAGCACCTACCAAATTTTGAATCGACACAACCATTCCGTCGATCTTCGGAAAGGTCTTTATCATCGGCAGCATTTGTTTGGTGCAAACCCAATCATTCCAATACCGTTTTATATGGCCATTGCTCGGATACGGTAAGCCAGGAACATGTATGATCTTATAATGCTCGTTGAGGAATCGAACCGAATTTCCGTGCAGTGGCTTTTTTTGGGTATGACTAAAACCGCTTTTGATCCACGTAACGTGCGTACCGCTTTGAGACAATATCTTCCCTAAAAAAGCAGTCCGTCGCTGAATTTTTTCGATGGAAATCGGCGTTTCATCGTAAAATTGTAGCAACAAAATATGCATCTTCCCCCGAAATTTTACTTTCCTCTGTTCCAAAAAAGAACAATGATACGACTTTAAGGAAAGATCGATCGTTTTTTCTAGCTCATTTACAAATCCACTTTAGGAGCAAATTTCTTCCACTTCCTTTTCGGTTAAATACGGAGACATCGGTAAACTGAAAACCGTTTGTGTCATCCGTTCGCAAACCGATACGTTGGAGGTATGCGGAAAATGCTGGTAACCGGTTTGTAAATGCAAGGGTTTCGGGTAATAGATCCCCGTTGGGAACCCTCGATCGGCGAACGCTTTCATTGCTTGGTCGCGCGTCGAACGATCAGTTGTCTGCAATGTGTATTGTGCCCAAACACAGGTATCTTTGCTGGGATGAATCGGTACTTTATAACGATTGCGAAAAGCCTCGGTATAACGTTTCGCAATTTGATTGCGCAACGTTACTTCTTCCGGAAAAATTTTCAATTTTTCGATCAAAATCGCAGCTTGTATGGTATCCAACCGGCTATTTTGCCCAATTCGAATGTTATCGTACTTTTCTTGGCCTTGCCCATGAACGCGTATGCTACGAATCAAATCCGCCATTTCGTCATCGTTCGTAAAAACGGCACCTCCATCGCCGTAGCAACCGAGCGGCTTGGCGGGGAAAAAACTCGTCGTAGCGATGGTACAATCCTGGCAGGAACCTACCAAACGACCGTTATGCGTTGCTCCAAACCCTTGTGCGCTGTCGGCCATGACCCACAAGTGGTTTTCTTTAGCGACCGCTTGAATAGCGGTATAATCTGCTGCAAGACCGAACAAGTCGACAGCGATCACCCCCGCAATAGGGAGAGATTGTTGCTTGGCCATTTGAACGGCCGCTTTTAAACTGTTCGGATCCAAATTGTACGTATAGGGATCAATATCGACGAAAAATGGAATGCCGCCGCAAAGAACCACCGCCTCTGCCGTAGCAACAAACGTTAAACTGGGTACAAAAACAACATCGTTCGGTTGAAGATGAAGAGCTTTTAAAGCCAGTACCAAAGCGTCCGTTCCATTTGCACAACCGATTGCATGTTTGACGCCTAAAAACTGCTGTAATTGTTCTTCCAGCATTTTGACTTCAGGTCCATGAATATATTGGCCATGGTCCAATACAGCATGGATCGCATGATCGATATCCGCCTTGTGACGCTGATATTGACGCAAGAGATTGATGAAGGGCATTTTCATAAGCATTTTTCTAATTGTTGAGAAGTATTGAGTCGATACTGGGAGTTGCAACGATTGCAATGGAGGGAATCGGACAAAGATTCTCCGCACTGGCATTGCCAATGGATCCAACGAGCTGGATTGCCGACGACGCACGCGTAAGCCGGGACATCATGAAGAACCACGGCTCCCGCGCCAATGAAGCAGTACTTGCCCAGCGTTACTCCGCACACAATCGTCGCGTTTGCGCCAATCGTCGCACCTTTCTTGACCAACGTGGGCAAAAACTCCTTCTTCCGCTCAACGAACGCACGCGGAAATCGAACATTGGTAAACGTGCAACTCGGGCCGCAAAAAACATCATCTTCCAGGTGTACATTGTTATATATACT
>JAGDCJ010000043.1 GCA_017958565.1 Opitutales bacterium | reverse complement strand
TAAGTATGCGTCAGTGAAAACGTCCACAAATCATTTTCAGAAAACGAAACCCCTGAACTCATGGAAAGCAGCTGCTTTTCTGGGAAACTGTAACAAATTTTTTCATTGAAGCTAAAAAAGGCGACCGGATTCCATCCAAAATCGACGTTCGTATCGGAAAGCGTATGCTTGCACTTTCGATCTTCTTGAATCTGCTTAAAGCAGAAATCTTGATACGCATTTAAGTGCATCCATCGACTGCCGCTCCCTTTTTGAAAGTTCGTAAACAAAGTATTTTCGATTCCCAAACGCATCAAATGCATCGGATGACAATCGTCGATTCCGCGCTGACTCAACAAATCCGGCTCTTGCAGAAACGGAATTTCACCCGTTTCGATTGCCGCGCGATCCACCGCTGGAACAAATGAACTTCCTGCGTGTCCGCTTGGCATGTAACGATATTGAAGAACTGGTTGTAATAAATGACGAAAATCATGAATGTCCCAATATTCATTCGTGTAAGAAAAATCTCCGTACGAACGGAAACGAAGATCAAAACCGAATTGCTCCAACCAACGCGTGTATTGCTTGCGATCAGTTTTCTTATTCTGCAACTTAAAATAATGTGCCACTCGAAATTGCGCCAACGGCGTTAGGGTACAAGCAGAGGTCAAATCGAGCGGAAACGTAAGGCCGTACGATGCATCGATACGACGAGAAATGCGCTTTTCTTCCTTCTCGTAAACCTCTTGAAATTGTTCCGTATCTTCTTTATCTAACGGGCATTCTCGCAAATTACTAAACCCAAAACCGTACTGATGGTAGAAATTCGACGATCCGATCGGCACAGGAGCATGCTCATACCGAATTTCCGGCAAACGCTCTTGGATGCGCTGGAATCGATTCAATTTGTACCGAAATAATCCACTGATAACCGCATTCTCTTGTCGATGCGATAACTCCACAAAATTATCCGGATGCTGCTTGGTCCCATCATTCCAAGCGGGACGAAACACTTTAATCACATCTGGATCCCGCATCCATTGAACATGCGCGGCTAAATCATTTGATTCTCCTATGTGCCCCTGGTGCTTCCAGCTAAACCAATAGCGCGAATTCTGAATCGGATGCCCTTTAGTGTTTCGATTGCACTCATCTAAAGCTTCATCGTGGATTCCAGCAAGCTCTACCTCTCCTTTTCCAAGTCTTTGGGAATACCCCCATTTGTCATCATACTCTGCCTTGATTCCCGTAAAAACTCCCTGTTTTCGGTAATAGTCAAGCATAATGGTGGGCCGAACCGGCCACTTAGGCAGAAAGGAAATATCATTGCGCCAATAATTTCCATACGTTTCATTGGGTTTTTTCTTATATCCTTTGTTTTTTAACAGGGTACATTCCGATTTCCATCGCACAAACGATTCTTCCAAACTATGCCGGTAAACTGGAACAACCAAAATCGGGACAAATCCGAGATGAACAACGGCATCTTTTAACAAAACATATCTTTTGGGAGCTACGACCCCCTGCCGCGCTTTTACATGCAATCCAACCAAGTCGCGATCATGGATGCATCGATTATCCAATACCACATGATCCGCAACCAAACGAGAATCGGTAATCCCTCGCAAATTTTCTCCGCGAACTCCATGACCTTGCAGGGCCATCCGAAATGCTTTCGCTTCGATTTTGTGGTCCACATGCCAATAGGCGCCCCCTGGCGATAACACTCGATACTCTCCATTGGTAATGCGTACATGTCCTTCCGCCAACGCTTTTGCTTCTTCCGCAAAGTAATAAATCTTATCGGCCTGCAACCGAAAGCCTTCCTTCAAAAACTCTGCATTTCCTTCTGCAATCGAAGCACGTTTCTTTGCGTCATAACGGATCGGCTTATCGGAACTCAAGCGAGGCGTTGACAACGCTTCTGGCGTTTTAAAAAGGCACAACCCTCCCAAAAACCAAAAAATTTGCCGAAAACGTTTCATTCGAAATGCCCTTATTATTTCGAATCTTACCTATGAAAACAAGCGTAAAAAACCAAGATAACTTTTTTTAAAAAACACAAGCGCGCTCGTTGCAAAAAATCGTTTTTCAATCCGAGGCAAAAAAACGACCCTTTTTCGTCCTTGCAACATTTTGATCAAAATCGAAGTTTTATCGATTTCCCCTGTATGGAAGCGAGATGGAAATTTTTTTACAAAGAAAACTTGACGCTACTTCTTCCGCAACAGAAAATAGGAAAAATATTTCACCTATGCACCTTCAGACCATCCTTAAACGAAACGGTACCATTGTTCCTTTTCAAGAAGAACGAATCTTTCAAGCACTGCAAAAAGCGTTTGCGGCTACGCAAACCGATGCTGATCAAGCATTGCTGCAGCGGATTACGGATCAAGTGGTTCATACCATTTTTACGCGTTATCACGCACGTACGATTCCGGCTGTAGAAGAGATTCAGGATATTATTGAAAAAACGCTCATCCAAGAAAATTTTAGCAACGTCGCAAAAGCGTACATTCTATACCGCCATCAACACGAGCAATTACGCGAAGGGAAAGCTCTCGTATTGGATATTGAGAAAACCATGGATGGGTACCTCAACCAAAGCGATTGGCGCGTTAACGAAAACAGCAGCATCAATTATTCAGTCGGTGGGCTTATTTTACACAACGCGGGCGCCATAACCGCAAATTATTGGCTCCACCGCGTGTATGACAAAAAGATTGCGGAGGCTCACAAAAACGGCGATTTTCACTTGCATGATTTATCCATGTTCGCTGGCTATTGCGCAGGGTGGAGCTTGCGGCAATTATTGGAAGTAGGGTTTGGCGGTGTTCGTGGGAAAATCAACTCGTGTCCCGCGAAACATTTTTCTACCGCCATTTGGCATATCATTAACTTCCTCGGTACGATGCAAAACGAATGGGCCGGTGCGCAAGCTCTTTCTAGCTTTGATACGTACCTCGCTCCGTTTGTCAAAAAAGACCATTTATCCTTTCAAGAGGTCAAACAACATATTCAAAGCTTTGTCTTTAGCGTCAATACTCCCTCGCGATGGGGAACTCAGCCTCCTTTCACCAACATTACCATGGATTGGGTTTGCCCCAGCGATTTAGCGGATAAAAAAGCCATTATCGGCGGGAAAGAATCGGAATGGTGTTATCAAGATTGCCAAGCGGAAATGGATATGATCAACCGCGCGTTTTTGGAAGTCATGCTCGAAGGAGATGCAAACGGGCGAGGCTTTGCTTATCCCATTCCTACCTATAATATTACCAAAAATTTTCAATGGGAAAGCGAGAATGCAGATTTACTGTTCCAAATGACCGCTAAGTATGGAACGCCGTATTTCCAAAATTTCATCAATTCTGACTTAAATCCATCCGATGTCCGCAGTATGTGCTGCCGGTTACAGCTCGATAAGCGTGAATTGCGCCGGCGAGGCGGCGGATTGTTTGGAGCAGATGAGTTCACTGGATCAATCGGCGTGGTTACGATCAACATGCCGCGAATTGGTTATGTAAGCCAAAATGAAAGCGATTTCTTCCAACGATTGGATGCTCTCATGGAGTTGGCAAAAGACTCTCTAGAATGCAAACGCAAAACGATTCAAAAAATGACACAACAGGGACTTTTCCCCTACACCAAGCGTTATTTACACACTTTTGATAACCATTTTTCAACCATTGGATTGATCGGGATGCATGAGTGTTGTTTGAATTTCTTGCACGCTTCGATTGCTTCTCCAGAAGGGCATGCGTTTACCGAAAAGGTTTTGCTACACATGCGAGAAAAATTGAAAGATTTTCAAGAAAAAACTGGCAATTTGTACAATTTGGAAGCAACTCCGGCGGAAGGAACATCTTATCGATTGGCAAAAATTGATAAAGAAAAATACCCAAATATCCTTCAATCAGGAGATATCGATCCTTATTACACCAATTCTTCAAATTTACCGGTCGATTACACCGCAGACGTGTTTGAAGCATTGAAGCAACAAGAAAGCTTGCAAACCAAATACACCGGCGGAACCGTCTTCCATGTTTTTTTGGGAGAATCCTTACCGGATGCAAAATCTTGCCGTACGTTGATCCAGCAAATCGTCCGCAATTTCCGTATCCCGTATGTTTCGATTTCGCCTACTTTCTCCGTGTGCGAGCACCACGGTCGATTCACCGGGAAGCAAGAATTTTGTCCCACGTGCGGCGCAGAAATGGAAGTATACAGCCGCATTACCGGTTATTATCGAGCAGTCTCTTTCTGGAACAAAGGGAAAAAAGAAGAATTTAAACAACGGGTTACCTACGATGTTTCCAAGCGATCCGTGGGCAAAGATGGGAGCGATGCCACCAACCCCGCTCCTTGTTGCGCTTCTCAAGAAAAGCTGGCTCCTAAAGAAGAACCAAAATGGATTCAACCGCTCTTTTTTCACAATGATACCTGCGTCAAATGCCAATCGATCAAGCCATTTTTGCGCGAACAACATTTTAAGGGATTGTACATCAATACCTCCGAAGACGCAGGATTTGCCTTGGCCAAAAAATATCAAATACGGAATCTTCCGGCTTTGGTTTTTCCAGGTGAACGTCCCGAAGTCATTTACGATACCGATACGATCAAACAACGGATCCGGATGGCTTCGTAACGCGGTTTTCCCAACCATTTTTGGCATAACGGAAGATTAAATCTCTTCCTGATATTGGTGAGTTTTGTGCACTAAAAAGGACGTGACGGAACAATGGAAGAAGTTGAGAAATTTGGATTTTTAAAGCAATCGTTGGTCGATTATCCGGGTGAAGTTTGCGCCGTCCTCTTTTTCCCGAAATGCAATTTCCATTGTTCCTATTGCTTCAATCAACACCTTCCAGAAATCGTTGCCGAAGAAGGTTGGTCCTTTGAATCCATCGAAACCTATTTGCAAGAAGCACGCACTTTTTTAACCGCTGTTTGCTTAACTGGTGGCGAAACAACGTTGTACCCAAATACACTTGCTACCCTGATCGAGCGTTTTCGAGCCCTTGGCTATAAAGTAAAAATCGATACCAATGGAAGCCATCCAGGTGTGTTACAAGCTATACAGAAGCAAGTCCATTACATCGCGATGGATTTAAAAACCTCCTTGGATCGTTATGCGCAACTGACCCAAGCGGAAGAACCCTCCCTTGCCGATGCCATCGCTGCATCGATGCAAATCCTGTTGCAACGCGAACCACATGCCTACGAATTCCGCACCACGCTTGCTCGCGAATGGATACAGGAAGCGGATTTACACGATCTCGGGAAACGCTTGCACCCCTCTTCTCATTGGTACCTACAACGATGTCGGACGGAAACTCCCCTTACGGCGGCCGAACAAGTCGCAGAAGAAAAATGGATCCAACAAGCCGTATCCATTGCCAAAACCTATTCTCAACACGTCTGTTTGCGCAAATAAGCCTTGCGCTTTTCTGCTTCTTCCGATAATTTGAAAGCTAGATGGATTTTTCTGTAGAAAAAGATTTTCTGCCGCGGTTCTTTTTATTCATCGGAAACTTTACCGCCTACCTCAGTATCCTTTGCGTTGGAATCGTATTCTTGCAACGAGAACGATATTTCCGACTCGCGCTCCTACTAATCAGCGTTTGCCTTTGGAACGCTCTGCTCAAGCAGTGGTTTCATGTGCCTCTTTTCCCTCATTTAGGAGAAGGATACGCCTTCCCGAGCGGCCACATGCATACAGCGGCTCTTTTCTACGGTTACTGGCTCCTTCCGCTGAAAAAACCATGGGCTTCCTTAGTATGCACCTTTTTGCTAACGGGAGAAGCCATGACGTTAATCGGCTGCCATTTCCATAACTCCTTCGATATTTTCGGAGCCTGCGGATTTGCAGCGATGGAACTGTGGTTGATTTTCCATTATGAACAACGCCCGTTCTTTGAACGAAAGTTGATTCTCTTTATCATCGCCTGTTTCCTTCTATGGACGTTCACACTCTCTTCCCCTTTCCCCCTGTGGTTATGGCAACTGGTAACGCTAGCGTTTGGAATCTTTTTCGGCATAAAACCACTAAAATCTTGGATTCGATTTCTGTTGGTCGCCATCGGGGTCGCCTTCTTTGTATACTTTTATCAAAACGCCGCAAAAGCCCATGGTTTTAGTACACTCGCCGGTTGTGCAACGTTTGGGTTTTTACTCACCTGCTTACCCTCTTGGAAGAAAACCGCCTCTGCATGAAAACCCAACATTTCCTTTTCGATGGCTTTATCCTGGTAAGTCTAGGCCTGTGTACTTTGGTGTATGTTTTTTTTCAACCGCCGCTTTGTGATTACGGATACGGAGCGACCTCCTTCGTGATCGGAGTTATGATCGGAAGAAAATACAAAAAGTTTTCTTTTTGGGAACGAACCGGCATCGTCTGGCTTGGTTTTGCTTTCAAAGTCTTCTTTGTTTATTATCCCAAATACGACTTTTGGTGCTTCTGCGCCGAATGGCTCTTGTACGGATTCTTATTTACCGGCTTACCCGCTCTTTTCCAGAAAAAAAGCGCCTAATTCATCTTTTCTCGTAAAAAGACGGCTTCCCCAATTTTATCAAAAATTTGTTGATACACCAAAGGATCCAAAATAACCGTTTCTTCTTCACTATTCGCACGTAACCAGTGCTATGAAACGTCATTCGTAACAAAATTCAGCCGAACGGTGGATTTTTTGGGAAATTCTTCTACATAACGTCGATAAACCTCCTGACAAGCCCGCATTACCACCTAACGCACGATCCACTTTCACCGTAGATATTTTCTGGTATACCCACATATCCAAACCTTCACTATCCGTTGTGGTCACATTCGCCGGACCAAAAATTTCTACTACCTGTGCCTTTGTCGTTTGATTTTTCACCAAATGATTTTTAATATTTCCATAGGTATATTCCGAATTTCGTGTGATTCTATCACCACCCCCGCAACCGGACAGCAACAAACAAAGGCTGAGAATAACTCCAAAATTTTTATGCTTCTTTTTCACCTTCGTTAGGGTAAACAATAATCCCGATCAATCGCAAGCAAAATATGTCCAAAAGCCACCAATCACAACATCGATTCTTTGATCAGAAAAATTCATCAGTTGAGCTATCTTTTTTTGCGTGGTAGCAATCTTTTCATAAAAGCTCCAGCGCTAAAGAATCGGCCAACAACATTCCTTGCGGGGTACAACGCACACAATTGTTTTCCCACACGATCCAACCGGCGTTTGCAAAGCGCTGCCATAACGGTTGATAAACCGACAAATCAACCGTTGGGAAACGCTGCTGCAAAGCGGTTAAATCGACACCTTCCCTCATTCGCAAACCAAAAATCAAGCAATCGTTACAGAGATCCTTTTCGGTAAACGTTTCTTCATGAACCCAAGAACCGATGGGAGACGTCCAATCGCAAGGGTTTTGGAAACGTTTCCTTTGAAATTGAGAAGCGGCACTCGGTCCCCATCCCAACCACTCTTGCATACGCCACGTATTCACATGATGACGACATTCAAATCCGGGCCGCGCAAAATTGGACACTTCATAATGCCGATATCCGTGATGCTCTAAAAATTCCCAAGTAAATTGGTAAAAATCGGCCTCGCGATCTTCATCAACCGCTTGATGCGCTTGGGGCGTAAACGGACCCGTTGCTTTTTCATATGTTAAACAGTAGGTCGAAAGATGCTCTGGCTGCAATTGAAGCGCTGTTTCTAAATCGTTCTGCCAAGCGTTTAAAGAAACAAAATCAGGCGGAAAAATCAGGTCCAAATTGACGTTTTGAAAACCAGCTGCACGAATCGCTTCATACGCTTTATAGACGTGCGAAACCGCTTGCTTACGACCCAATCGTCGTAATGTTTCGGCCTGAAAGCTTTGTACACCGAGCGAAAGGCGATTCACGCCCAATTCTTTAAAAATTTGCAGTTTCTCAGGCGTAAGGGAAGTTGGGGAAACTTCCACCGTCCATTCTTTCAAATGCGCCGAAACGGGACACAAAGCACCCAAGGTTCGCAACGTTTCTGGAGCTAAGCAACTGGGGCTTCCCCCTCCCCAATACATCGTTTCGAAAGGGCGCGCTTCCCAAACCGAACGCCACTGTTCACGCTCTTCTGTAATACGCTTCAAAAATGCTTGCACTTTGGGAACCGAAGGTTTATCATGAAAAAAATGGCAATAATCGCAAGCGTTCGGGCAAAAAGGAACATGTACATAAAGACCAAAACTTAAGGCTTGCATCTGATTTCCATTTTTCAAACAATAAAGTATGCGGTCATTTTCGTCTATCTTAAAAGCGCGCGGCTCCTACCTTCTTCTTGCCATCGGTTGCCTCTTCCTTGGAGGATGTAAGCCCTATTTAACCAATATTACGCCCGAAACCGCCCAACGGAACCCTTCGAATTTGTATCGCTTCACGGTCTTTTTCAATGTTAACCAGCGGTATGTAGTCCCGGATACACTCCAACCTTTCTTGGTGATTGATGGCCGACAATTCCCCTTGCAACCGGAAGCAGATTTCCCAGGCCTATACTATTACGATCACAAGTTGGATGAAACCCGAACCGACGCAAAATACTACTTCCAAATCGGTTATCGGCAAAGAAAGCAAGGCACCATCCGAGACTATACACGCAAAACCGAATTAGCATTTTTCAAAATTTCTGATTATCGAAATATGTCTTTATCGGTAGAACGTGCACCAATGGGCAATCATGTTCGTGTATTAGGAAGCCATTTTACAGAAGGGGATCATATCCTGGTCGGTGATTATGAAACCGCAACGACTTTTATTTCGGAAAACGTCCTTTCCTTTCAAGTCCCCATGGTTGCTCCGAACAAATCGTATTCTATTTTTGCGGTTCATGAAAACGAAAAACACTTCGTGGGGAACTTGTTCGTCGATCACAATCGCTTTTCGGTAGAACCGGCTGAAATCGCGCTCAATGTTGGAGAAAAGACCGAAATCACTCTGCGCGCTACAGCTCCGCTTTCTAACGATGTGTACATCAATATCACCACAAGTATTCCCAATAGCATCATTGTACCGGAGATCCGCATAGCAGCAGGGGAAGAAAGCACCACGATTCCGATCGAAGGTGCAGAACCCGGGAAGGGTATTTTGTACCTTTCAGCACCAGGGTTTCATGAAATTTCCATGCCTGTTGAGGTAATCGGAGAAGCTGTTGTGGAAGACAATGCTTCTGAAGATTAGCGCTTCGTGAAAAACCTCTTCTGGTAGGAAGGTAAAAATTTTCAAGGACAGCGTCGTTCGATCGCCCAGCGATAAATGGATTCATATAAGCTCGCAGAACGCTTCCAGCAAAAATCTTTTTGCAAAGCATTTCGTTGCAAGGATTCAAAGCAAGAGGGACGATGCGTATAAATGGAACATGCCCATTCAATCGTACGATATAAGGCATCGTTCGTTAAATCTTGAAACACAAACCCGCAACCTTTTCCGGTACTTTCTTCGCAATTTTCAACCGTATCCACCAAACCACCGGTTGCACGAACAATCGGCAACGCCCCATACCGCATCGCGTACATTTGATTCAATCCACATGGTTCAAATCGACTCGGCATCACGCATAAATCGCAACCCGCATAAATTTGATGCGCTAAGGTTTCCTCATACCTCAGATACACGCGTAATTTTTCTGGGAACTGCGCTTCTAACGCCTTCAATTGGGCTTCCAAGATTGGCTCTCCACGGCCTAATACAACCATTTGCATAGGAATATGCGCAAACAAGTGCGGTAAAATCGCTATCAAGACATCCAAGCCCTTTTGTTCACATAAACGCCCCACAATTCCTAACAACGGCACTGATGCTTCTGGCAAATGACTTTGTTGTTGTAACACGCGCTTGCAAAGGCGCTTTGGCTCTGTATGATACGCTGTATAATACGCTGCAAGGAACGGATCCGTTTCCGGATTCCAAACCGTTTCATCGATTCCATTTAAAACTCCTATAAAATGAGCAGATTGAAACCGTAAAACGGAATCTAAACCGCAACCAAAAGTAGGCGTTTGTACCTCCTGGGCATAATGAGGACTGACTGTGGTTAATTTCATCGCATGATACAACGCACCTTTGAGAAAATTCACATATCCCAACGCTTCCAAGCTATTTGCATGAAATTCCGCGTACGGAATGCCTGCATACCGCAAAATATTTGGCGAAAACAACCCTTGATACTGCAAATTGTGAATCGTAAAAACGGTCGCCACTCGGTACAAGGGAGTTCCGCGAAAAACGGTATTCAGAAGCACCGGAATCAATCCGGTTGTCCAATCGTGTGCATGCAATACATCTGGAAACCAGCGAAAATAGGCGCATGCGGATAAAACCGCAACATCGAAAAACGCGAAACGCTCGCCATCTGCATCACTTCCCGTATAAATCTGCGGCCCACCAAAATAATCCTGATATTCGATTCCCTGATACGTAACGCCATCTTTTGTGTGTGTCCAAACACTGCACCATCGAACTCTTCCTTGAAAAAGTACCGGAATGTTGTTGGTTTTATACCAATCCGATTGCGGCTGAATGCATCCATACAAGGGGAAAAACACACGGATTTCATGACCGCGTTGCGCGATTGCTTTGGATAAACCGCCTGCTACTTCCCCCAACCCTCCGGTTGTTGCAAAGGGAAAACATTCGGGGGTTACAAACGCAACACGCATGATTTATTATAAAAAATCTTTCTCCAAAAGGCAAAAGCTTTCCGTTTTGATGGAAGCCATTGACGAATGCAACGCACTATGTTATAAGAAAATGACGTATGAAAGAGGGTCGAAGGCCATCCATTCTTCGTTTTCCCAGACGATCGTCTAATCGTTCGGAAAAGGAACCAATGGCGGATGTTGTCGCCAACGAGCGAAAAATTTGGAATTGGCTGAATCAACACGTACCATTACTCATCTATGTGGCTTTTGCAATTCTTATCCTCGGAGCCATCAGTTTTATTTTTCGATGGATCAACGAGCAAAAATCCCGAAAATGTTTGCAGGAGTATCGCACCAAAACCTCTCTTTCGGAACGGGTTGCCTGGGCAGAAAACGCTTCCTTGCCTTCTTCTCTAAAAAATACCCAAGGCTTTGTGTTTTTGGAACAAGCGAACAAAAGCATGCAAAACAAAGCCTATGCAAAGGCTATGCTGTATTATCAAAAAGCAAAAAAAAGTTTGCAGGTATTTCCTTTACGCGAGCAAGCCAGTATGGGGTATGCGTACGCCGCCTTAAATGCACATCAGCTAGAAGTGGCTGAAAAAGAGCTGCAAATTTTTTACAAATGCCCTTCCCCTTATTTACGTGCACAAGCATTATATGCACTGTGTGAGATTGCTGCACAACGAAAAGATTTGCAACAATTTCATCATTATAAAACACAGCTGCAAGCATGCGAACAAGGCGATCTCTTTTTGCCGCAAATCGAAGCGCGGTTCTCGGATTGATTAACCGCTTTGTAACTAATCGGGAAAGCCCTCTATCTCCTTAAAAAAACGAGCGAGGATAATGTCCCTTTTGTGTTTCCTCGAACAACATACGCTGTACTCTTGCTTGATCACTTGCATAGGTCATCCCAAACCATCTACCGTTGTCATTTTTTAACAATTGTAACGGCATATTCTGCTCGCGTACAATAGCTTGAATCGCATTGGGCAAATAAAATTCTTCCTGTGCCGGATCTGTCACCTGTTGCAAAAAACGCTCCCACTGTTTTTCCAAAAACGGGAAAACGGTTGGACGAAGCGCGAAAAAATTCACTGATACAGGCTGACGAGGATCCAAAATAACTTTCTGATGACCACAAACGCCTTCGATCGTTTTTCCACAACGCTGTATCTCCTCATATTCTTCCATTTGCACCACGTAATCGTTTTGGATGGTGCATAAGGCACGCGAAACGGAACCATTGGGAGACAGCGTCGTCTCGAGTGGATAACCGACACAAGCAATCTCGTTTGAATTTTTATCGAAAAAACTCGCCGTACATTGGTAGGCTTCTGCGCCATAAAAATCATCCGCATTGATTAAAACAAACGGTGTATGAATCGCCATTCGAACTGCATACAAAGCTTGCCCCGTTCCCCACGGTTTCTTGCGGATCCATTGCCAGTTTTTCGGAATGCCTTCGTCTGTTTGTCGTACGCATTGAGAACGAGAGGATAATTTCCATCGTGCCCACAATGCTTGGAATGCTTCTTGCGTATCCGCACTCACAATCGCAACAAAATGTTGAAAGCCCGCTTGTATAGCATCCCATAAAGCATATTCGACCAAAGTTGCACCTTGCGGCTGAAAGGTTTGAAGCTGCTTCAACCCACCGAAACGGCTTCCTCGACCAGCTGCTAAGATCACCAATGTTTTTTCAACCATGTTTGTTCATTGTCTGTTCCAGCGCAAACAAGTATTTCAAAAAGCAGTAAATCGATTGCATCACGGATACGTAAAACCCAACGACGCCTTTCCAGATATACCCCTTCAGAAAATATAAGGCGAAAAAATTCATTGGCGGATGTAGAATCATTTTGCCGATCAAGCGCACACGCGAGTACTTTTTCGCGTAAAACGCTGCTTTGATTTGAACATAATGAAGATTTTTTTGCAATGCATGCGCAATGCTTTTCTCCGTTCGATGCAGTAAACAACCTTTCAGCCATTTTGTTTTTCCTTGAAAACACGCATGTTCATGCACCAAACCGATCCAATGAACCTCTTCTTTCTTCAATAGGAGCGCACACGTATCGTGCAATTTCCACTGCCCTAAATGCTGGTTTAAGCGCTTAACCAAACCGACCGTATATTGATGATCATCGCTCTGTGCAAAAAAATGTTCGATCGATGCTCGTAACTCCGGCGTCACTTCTTCATCCGCATCGATCGACAACAACCATGGTGCTTGCGCACAGGCACGAGCAAAATTGCGTTGCTCGCCATATCCTTCCCATGCATGCTCAATCACGCGCGCACCAAAAGATTCAGCAACTTCTTTCGTTCGATCGGTACAATCGTTGATCACTACCACGATTTCTTGCACCCATCCCTGGAGCGATCGCAAACATATCGGCAAATTTTCTGCTTCGTTTTTCGCAAGAATACAGGCAGAAACCGGAACCATATTTTTATCATGGCTCACGCTTCTTGTTCGTCAACGGTAAAGGAAATATTAAGCAGAGGCTAAAGAAGATTGCTCTGTCCTCAATTTCTGAGCTTCTTCCACGGTTTCATAAAACGGGATGCAAGCAGATAAACCTGAAATACCAAAAATTTGCCGAACGAGAGGCGAAGGCTTCACAAGCGATAATTCCCCTGCAATTGCTCGCATTTGTTTGGAAAAACTGAATAAGGCACGCAATCCCATTTCGCTCACAAACTCCAAACGAGAACCTTCTAAAATCACTTGCCTCGGATGTTTTTCGACCACTTCTCGAAAGATCGCCTCGCACGGTGGAACATTCGCCGCATCCAAACTCCCTTCCAGGATAAGGAGGACCGCATCCCCCATTGGCTTTTGATAAACATTCATCGCTTCCTATCTATGCACTTTGTTGTTGCTAGGATACAAAAAAATCCACATTCTGTCGATAAAAAATCAGCATGTCGTTCCGTTCTTTTATCCCAACAATCTTGCAAATAGTAGGATGTTTATTCCTCGGTGGTTGTATGTACCATGCTGGCTACCCCATTGATCAATACGGAATTAAAACAATTTATGTAAAACCTGCTGTAAAAGAAGCAATGGCTGCGCAATTATCGGGAACGTTAACCGCTCAAATTCGCGAAGAAATTCTTCGCAACGGTTTCATTCGTATCACGGATCAAAAAGAAACCGCCGATGCGATCCTGGAAACCACCATCACGGATTACAACCGTGGAATCAGCGTAACGGAAGAAGATGATGATGAAAAAGCGAAATCGCTTTCTCTCAGCGCAACCGTAAAATACAAACTAACGGACAATCACACCGGTCAAACTATTTCCGATGGTAGCGTTTCGGGAAGCGTCAGCATCAACGCAACTACCAATGCGCAAGCAATTGAATATCAACGCACCCCTCAATTAACCCGATCCATTGCCAAACAAATTGCTCAAGCCATTGTGTTAAAAGAAAAACCAAAAGAAGAGGAGCAGATAGCAAAGAAGCAACAGACACCTTCGTGTATATGGATGCAAGCTTATGGTGTCTTTAGGGGAAAACAATCTTTCGAACATCCCCAATGGGAAAGATGGATCCCGATATACCTCGTGCCACTACCCAACCAGGTATTTTTTCTACGATCCATTCCGATCCAACAGCAACCACTTTTCATCATTCCTCAAAATTCATTTCCTGAAAAATCCCTTGCCCCTATCCAAGAACCTGAGCATCTGACCATCCGAGAATAAGGTCCATGAAGAACAAATCTTTTTCGGGCAAGTGCGAAATTCTCCCGTCGCTCTTTGCAGCTCCTCCTCTTCATTTAGCAAATGCGTTGCAAAAGATCGAGGCATCCGGATATCGATCGGTTCATTTTGATATTATGGATGGGCATTTTGTTCCCAACATGAGCTTCGGACCTGAGGTTGTAACGGCGGCTCGAGAAGAATTTCCATCCTTATTTCGTGAAGTTCACCTCATGGTGTCCCATCCCCCACACTGGATTGAATCGTTTTACCAAAGCGGTGCGCAGCGCATTTTCATTCACCTAGAAATCGAACCAGCCATCCTGCAACAAAGCATTCAATTATTGCAGCAAAAAAACATTCCTTGGGGATTTGCGATTCATCCGGAAACATCCTTAGAATCTTTACAAGCATACATTTCCTGGTTACATCAAACGGATCGCTTATTGGTGATGAGTGTCTATCCGGGCTTTAGCGGACAATCATACCTCTCGCAAACCGATGAACGAATATCCTTTTTACGAAAACATTTTCCTTTTTTATCCTTATGCGTCGATGGCGGCCTTGGTTCCGAACATATACAACGGCTACAAACCTACGGAGCGTCTTCGTTTGTCGTCGGATCCTGCTTTTTTAAAACCGAAAATAATTCGGCTTGTTGCGGTTTTTGATCCCTCCGTTCTTGCCATTTTCGCAGCAACTTTTCTAGATGCAACTCCCGCAACAACTTTTCAAACGCCTCTGGGTTTGGCTGCAATCGATCTAATTGCGGAATCATCGGTTCAATTCGATCCTGCGAACCATCTAACATTGCCAATTGCTGATTACGCTGCAACAAAACGCGCGATTGTTCCAAAATAGATCGAAACCGTTCCGGCTGTAATGTAGCTGTATGCTGCAAAATTTTTTCCAAAGAACCGTAATCGTTCAACCAACGCGCTGCGGTTTTGGGACCAACCCCTGGAATCCCTCCATAATGATCCGCGTAATCGCCTATCAACGATAAATAATCCACGATCTGGTGCGGATAAACACCCATTTTTTTGAAAACCCCCTGTTCGTCCAACGACGACCAACCTTGCGCTGTTGGGATCATCTGCCGCACGCGCGCATTCACGCATTGCATCATATCTTTATCCGCACTTGCAATGACCGCCTGATCGTGCGATTGCACGGCAAAATTGCTCCACGAACCAATCCAATCATCTGCTTCTACATCACATCCTTTACAACATAACATCCCCAGGAAAGGAACCACTTCCTGGATATATAGCATTTGCACCTTAAACGCTTCCGGCGTAGGGGATCGATTCGCTTTATAGTCTTGTAGCAATTGCAATCGCTTCTCCGAACGACCGTGATCAAAGCAAACAATACCGATCGCCGACGGCACTTGCTCTTCCAACATCCAAAGCGAATGAATAAAGCCGTAAATGGCATTGACAGGCATACCGTTTGGATTCGACAAATGCGTCACGCCATAAAAACATCGAAAAGCTAAATTATTCCCATCAATGAGTAAAAAAGTTCGATTCATACTGATTTTTTTGAATAAAACTGGGAAACCATCGAAGTTTTCAACGTAAACGGCACCGGAATCATAAACTGCTTAGCTGCATAATCGCCGCTTGCAAGGAAAACATCCAGCAATTTTCGATATTTTGAAACAGGGAAGAAAAGCACTCTTCATGCTTTGAGCGAATCTGCCTTCCCTCTGGCTGTCAACCTTTTCCCCATCTTCCACAAAAACTTGACGAAGGATAGACAACTTGGCATCCTAAAAAAATGGGAATTGAAGTAGAAGGGCAGGTTATTGCCGTACTGCCAAGCACATCATTTCGTGTACGGTTGGATCATCATTCTCATGAAGTCTTAGCGCACCTTTCTGGCAAATTGCGAAAAAATTTCATTAAAATCGGCGTAGGGGATCGGGTAAAATTGGAAATGGATCCGTCCGACTTAACGCAAGCACGCATTTGCTACCGATTAAAAGAAGTATCGGCTCCCGCTGAACCACCGAAGCGCAGCTTTGGCCCTCGTCATAACACTACACGAAAACACAATCCACCAGCTGCGCGATTGTAAAAGCAATTTCTTCAAAAATCTTTACGACGAAGGAAAATAGCTTTCTTCGCCGAAAAAATGCTCCTCCAACATCCGACACCACGTATGATAAATAGGTACATGCAACTCTTGCACTTTATAGGTTTCCGCCTCGGGGACACAAACACAAACATCACACAAGGCCTTCAATGGACCACCGGATTGCCCGGATAATCCTAACACACGCATATGCTTTGCACGAGCGACTTCCGCTGCATGGCAAATGTTCGCTGAATGACCCGATGTACTAATCGCCCATAAGCCATCGCCTGCACCACCTAACCCGTACACCAATTGCGCAAAAGCCCATTCTGGCTCACAATCATTGGTATAAGCTGTATAAATTCCGCTGAAATCAGCCAGCGGAAGGACCGGTAACGCATGCTGCAAATGTTTCGCAAGCGCTTTCGGCAGATCTTTTGGCTCTTGCTTGATACGAAACGCTTTTAAGCACTCACCCGCGATATGATCAGCATCGGATGCGCTACCACCATTACCGACCACCAACCATTTTTGAGAAACTTGAAAAACGTTACACAAGAGCTGAAAACCTTTTTGTAAATCTTCCTGGCACGGCTGCAAAACCGGGTATCGTTGCATACAATCCATCAAAAGATCCGATGGTTTCATAAAAAACGATGAATTTTTTCGCGCAAATCTGCTTCCGGGAGCGATCCGATATGCGTTTCTACGCATGTTCCGTTTTTAAAAAAGAATAAAGCGGGAATACTACGGATCGCATAACGCTGCACCAACGATTGCATCGCTTCTTCTTCGACATTCACCTTCCCAATGACAACCTGCGGTTCTTGCGAAAGATGCTCAAGTGTCAGTGCCAATGCCCGACAAGGACCACACCAGGGTGCCCAAAAATCAACCAACGCAAACGGTTGTTGAATGAACGTATCGAACTGCTTCTCTTCTAAAATTGCAACGACCATTTCCTTCCCTTTTTTTACAAAAATATCAAACCTTGAGATCCTAAGACAATCTTTTTCCGCTTTTTCAAATTTATTCTGAATTTTTCCAAAAATGAAACGGTTAGGGTTCAACAAGCATTCTGGTGCTCAACTCTGCCATCGGGCCCAAGGGGCAACATCAATTTTTTTCAGCAGACGGCTCTTTTTCAGACGGTTTTTGATCTGGTTTCAACAAACAACCGATCGCCGAAGAACGTCGCAAATACTTTTTAGCAAATGCATTCAAATCTTTCACCTGAATCGATCGATAAGAATCATCACGATGCAAATTCCATTTTAAAACTTCTGGGCGCGATTGGTTGTTTCGTAACCATTCTGCCCAAAATTCATTCGTTTGACGCGCTCTTGCCAATTGAATCATCAAAAACCGCTTCGCTCGATCCAATTCCTCTTGCGTAACTCCATTTTGCGCCAACTCATCCGCAATTTGCATGACACAACCTACGACCTCTTCTGGTAAAAAAGATGCCTTTGTTGTCATTTTGGCTTCTATGCTTCCTCTCTGAAATAATTCCGATAAGGAATAGGTTACTTTTGGCTCATATGCATCCCCTAGCTTTTGTTGTATCACTTCCCGCAAACGATTTTTTAAAATCAACGATAGCGTTTCGATTTTTCGCGAAAAATCCGGATATTCAAAACCTTTCTGAAACGGAATCGGCCAAACAACTCTTATGAAGGCTTGATCCGTCGTTCCTTTCATCGGGAAAACTTTGGTTTGCGGCTTCGGCCAATACGTATTGGGCTTTGCTAACCACCAACGCTTTTCTTTTTGATGAACAAACTCTTGTCCAAAGATTTGTGACAAACCTTGCAGAATTTGATCACGATCAAAATGACCTACGATCGTAAGTTCTAAGAAAGTATAAGGCGAAAAATTTAACATAAAAAGCTGTCTGTTTAATTTCAGGTAAGAATTATCTCCATCTTCAAAAAAACTCAAAAAAACATTTTTTTTCGATAAAAATCTTTCAAGTGTTAAATAATGTGCCTCAAGCTGTTCGATTGTTTTTATTTCTGACCATAAACGAGGTATTGTTACTTTTTTTTTCTGTCCTATCATTCTTAAGGAACTATAATTTTCCAAAAAAAATTTGATTCTTTGGAAGGTTAAAAGATAGTCTTTGTTTACATAAATATTCCATACAAAACCATCTTCCTTCAATTGCCATTCTTCCGGATTTTTTTCTTCTAAAGAGAGATTTTTGAACAAACGAAAACTTACATCACTCGGTAACACAGCTGTTCGGACATCAATCATTCTTCCTAAACCAAAATTTACACTTACTACACAATCCTTTGCAAAAAGAGTTGGTTTTAACGTTACGTGAACATGATTATTAAATTGGAATGTTTCGATCCCTAAATCGGGATGGTGTCGATGATCCAAGATTTTTACTGGTTGTACATTCGGATCAACCTTTCCCTGCTTTTTTTGCAATTCTTGAAAAGTGCTTATGGCTGATTGATCATTCCAGACATTTTTCACTGTTTGACTTTGTTGGGAAGCTCCCTTTCCAGAAAGATATTGATACCCCTTTCCCTCCTGTCCCCATAAATCTTGCCATAAGCTTTTACAAAAATTCGATGTAATGGTAGAAGAAAGCGCTTGAAATGCCCGCCACTTTTGCTCAGCAGAAACTACCGTCTCCCCTTGTTTCAAACTCGATAAAAGTTCATCCGCTTTTCGACAAGATGTTAGCACTGATTCCTCCGAACGTGCTTTTTTTACATCTTCTGCATATTGTTTTTTCGCATCTTCCAAATCGGAAGGTAAAAAACCAAAACGACAAAAAGCTTGTATATATGTTTTAGCCATCCAAACAGCCTCCCTACAGGCATCCACGCTTGCAGACCAACAAAACTTTCCTTGATAAAAAGAAGAAGGTGAGGATTTCCATTGAAAATTAGCATCAAAATATGTAGAGCTTTTGCTTCGTACTTCTCGTAATCTCCACGAAACCATCTTTTGGATGATATCCCATGCAAATTTCCGCTGTAGATCTCGCAACGTGGTTCCTTTTGATTTTTGAAAGGGCTTCATGGCCAGCACGGTCAACGTGATTCGATTGGTATTCGAATCTTCTTCTACTTTCCAAGAACCATCACCCACTGTATCCAACTGTTCTTCTATTTTAGGGTCTGGCGCTTCTGGTACCTGAGGATGCTGGAAAATTTTTTGTAACCATGCGATGACGGCTTTCTCTTCAATATTTCCGGTTACCAGGATTTTCATCCGACCTGGCGTATACCATTTTTGGTAAAATTTTAATAAAGACTCTTGTTGAAAAGACTGCAGAGATTTTTCGGCCCCAAAAATCGGACGATGAAACGGTTTGGGATAAAACGCTGCACGAATCCCATCGCTTATTCGTTGCTCTTTTGACTGTCGAGCACAAATTTCCGCCGCAACCACCTTTTTTTCTCGTTCAATGTCTTCTGGTAAAAAAGAAGCCTGAAAGGCCAAGTCGTTGAGGACGGTAAGTCCTTTCTGGACCAACGCTTCTTCATTGTTCGCCAAATCGATTCGGAAGCAGGTCCACTGATCAGCATCTTCTATATCTTCTTTGGTTTCTTCCAAAGAATTTCCATTTTCTTGCCAAAAATGAAGCAATTCTTTTTCAGTAAAATTTTTGGTTCCGCGAAAAACCATATGCCGGATGAAATGCGCCAACCCGTGCTCGTTTTCTTCTTCCATCGCTGATCCTACGCGGACTAACAGCCGCAAACTCACTTCCTTCGAAGGAACAATCTCGTTTTCTCGCTCATCGATATAATACTGCATGCCGTTCTTCAGCGTCCCCGTCCGGATATGAGGATTCATCGGAATCACTTCGTCTAAATCAACTTTCGGCGCTTCTTCAACTTTCGGCGCTTCTTCAACTTTCGGCGCTTCTTCAACTTTCGGCGCTTCTTCAACTTTCGGCGCTTCTTCAACTTTCGGCGCTTCTTCAAC
>JAGDCJ010000042.1 GCA_017958565.1 Opitutales bacterium | reverse complement strand
TTTGCAATTTTTGGTAAAATGTGATCATTTCTTCCGCGGTTTTCGAGGATCCATCGGATTTTTTAAAAATATACCGCTTCTTTTTTTCGTCATAAAACTCGGACGACGCCACATCGATCGCAATTTGAATATCTTTCCCCAAAACGTATCCCGCTTTTTTCACCGCTTTCGCAATGACTTCCAAAGCCTCTTCGTTACTTCTCAACTCTGGTGCAAAACCTCCTTCGTCTCCTATCGCGGTCGAACAGTTCTTTTCTTTTAAAACAGACTTCAGCGCATGAAAAATTTCCGTTCCCCATCGAAGTGCTTCGCGAAAACTCGGCGCCCCTATTGGGGCAATCATGAATTCTTGAATATCAACCGGTGCATCCGAATGCGCTCCTCCATTTAAAATATTCATCATGGGCACCGGCAGTACATGAGCTGACACTCCACCTATGTAACGGTACAAAGGCATTCCTAAAAAATGAGCCGCTGCATGCGCTACTGCCAACGACACACCTAAAATCGCATTGGCACCCAATTTCGACTTGTTCGCCGTACCATCGCAAACAACCATCGCCTGATCAATGGCGCGTTGATCCAAGGCATCCATCCCCACCAGCAATTTTGCTAAAACGGTATGAATGTTCGTAACCGCCTGGGTAACCCCTTTCCCGTTATAACGATCTCGCGTTGCCTTGGATAATTTCTTTATACCACCATCTCGCAATTCTAAGGCTTCATGTACGCCGGTACTCGCGCCAGAAGGAACCGCCGCTGTTCCGACCGTCCCATCTTCCAAAATAACATCAACTTCTACGGTTGGATTACCACGGGAATCCAAAATTTCCCTGCCCATAACCTCTACGATACAACTCATAGCTTGATGGATAAAAAATTTTCAACGAAATAGCAAAACAGAATTTTTACAACGGCGCATCAATTCGGTTGTAATACTACCAATCAACAAATGCCGAATCTTTCCATGCCCGTACGCTCCCATCATCAGCAAATCAATCGCGTTTTTGGAAACATAGTTCGAAATGCCATCTCCGATATCATCGTGCAAGCAAACAACTTGCACCTCGTACCCGCCTTTTTGCAAAGTTTTTTTCGCGGTATCGAGCATCTCTTGCACCTCTTCGGATGGGTTGTCTTCTTCGCAAACATAGATTAGATCAATGGGAATCTTCTTTAAAAAAGGCGACCGAATGAGAAACTGCAACCCATGATGCACGCTTGGGCTACCGTCATAAGCTAACGCCATCTTTTGAATCGGCGCAAATTTTCGGCACGCAATCCAACAAGGCCGTGAACTGGCACGCACGACACGCTCCAAATTCGCCCCTAAATGTTCTGCGGCAAATGCTGCATTTTCTCCGCGTTTTCCCAACAAAATTAAATCAACCCCTACTTCGCTATTTTCAAACTTTTGGCAACTATCCACCAACGATCCATGTTCATGATGAAAAGAAATTTGACTGGCCAACCCAGCTTTTTCAAAAAATTTCTCGACCGATTCCTGAATAACGCGAACTTTTTCTTTCTCAATCTGCCGCAATTGTTCACATAAACGCTGATATGGCTGCGCCCCTAAGCTTCCGGAAAAATCCCCGAGCATCGCAAGATCAAATTGATGCGCATCGGTCACATAAAAAATATCCGCCGTTGCTCTCATTGTTTTCATCAACCATTCTGCATGTTTTAAGCAACTTTCCATATACGGTAAGGAACCGTCCACGCAGACAAGCAATTTTTTTGTAACATCCATAGGAGGATGATGAAGACTTTTTGTAAAAAAGGCAATAAAATTTTTTATGATGAAAGATTTGTATCTAAAAAGCAATAAAAATAAAAGATACTCCCCCCCCAGAAAAACCTTTTCAAACATTTCACTAAAGGTTAAATAAAGATGTAAGGTATGTTATTTTGCGATCCGATTTATTTGTTTTGCCTGTTACCGGTGACGGGGGTTATGTACTGGAGGGCGGTAGCGAAGGGGAGGTGTGAGA
>JAGDCJ010000041.1 GCA_017958565.1 Opitutales bacterium | reverse complement strand
TGTTATAAAATGTCAAGGGAAGGAGTAAGGGAAGGAGTAAGGGAAGGAGTAAGGGAAGGAGTAAGGGAAGGAGTAAGGGAAGGAGTAAGGGAAGGAGTAAGGAGGAGGATCAATGCGGTTTTAAAGCAATACTCTTTGCACGAACCGAGAAGTGTAATGGCAATTTGTGGGTGGATCAGTTATACGGTTCACCCGATACATGGATGGGGCCTTGGAAGTTATCCCTTGCTGACGAAATATTTTTGGCCGGAGGATTTAATGAAAAAATTTGAATTTTTTTGGCTTTCTCACCATGAATGGTTGTTGTGGATGATAGAATTTGGTGTTTTTGGAGCGTTGTTGCTGATCCTTTGGTTTGGTTGGGTCGCGAGGTATTTGTGGAAGAACCGCCGTTATTCCCCTTTCTACGCAAGTTATGGTGGAATTTTTCAGGTAATTTTTTTGTTTTCTGGCTGTTGCGATGGAATGTTGCACCCGATTGGCGTGCAAAGTGTTTACGTATTGGGGACGTGTTCGTGCATTGCGATGATCGAGCGTGAAAAGTTGAAATCGTTGCAAAAAACCGCGTAATTTCTCTTCCATTGTTGAATGTTTTTCGGTATCTTTGCCAATTTCTCCAGAAATGTGAGTTTTAGCGGATTTTTACGATTCCCTTGTACCTTCTAAAGCGCTTGCGGTTGCTTTTGTAATGCGAATCGTTTGAAAGGAGCCGATGAGAGAAGGTGTTCCCTCAAAAATCACTTTTTTATTGTAAAGATTTCGGCCGAACCATTTTTGTTCGCCTCGATGAGCGCTGCCTTCCACCAACACGGTTTGTTTGGTGTGCACGAATTGCTGATTGTAACGCGTGGAGGTTTCGTTCAACAACGACAATAGCCGCTGATTGCGCGCTTCTTGCGTGCGAGTATCGACGGTCGGTACAGCATCTTTGAGCGACGCCGAGGGTGTTGTTGGACGCGGGCTATACTTAAAAATGTAGGCCATATCAAATGCGACGGTTTGGAATAAATCGTACGTTTGTTCAAAATCCTCCTCCGTTTCTCCCGGGTAACCGACGATGATGTCGGTAGAAAGAGAAATGAGCGGGTGAAGGGTCCGTAAAGCACGGACCAGTTGCAGAATTTTTTCGCGCGTGTAACCACGATGCATTGCCTGTAACATTCGATTAGAACCGCTTTGAATAGGCAAATGAAGCGCAGGGCAAATTTTCGGTAATCGACCCAATCCTTGCAGGAGTTCATCCGTAAAATAGGCAGGGTGTGGGGATACGAATCGAATGCGTTCGATGCCTTCGATGTTTTGAATTGCCGTGAGCAAATCGACAAACGACTTCCCTTGTTCAGGGTCGCGGTATGCATTCACAATTTGCCCTAAAAGGATCACCTCGCGAGTTCCTTGTAAAGCGGCCTGCTGAATTTCTTGGATGATCGAAGCAAAGGGGCGATTTTGTTGAGGACCGCGCGTTTTGGGTACGATGCAATAGGAGCACTTCATGCTGCAACCTTGTTGGATAGGGATGGATAAAACCGGAGAAGGCAGCAGTGCTTGTTCATAGCAACGAAAATCAAAATTTCCTGCATCGGATAGCACATTGCCGCAACAAGAAGGTTTTTGGAGGGTTTCTTGAATCCAATCAGGAATTTTTGCAAGAGCTTGCGGGGGAGCAATCCAGTCTAATTCGGGCAGGGTTTGCAGCAACTGCTTTCCAAGTCGAGCGGCCATGCAGCCTAAAATGCCGACGCGGTAATTAGGATTTTTTTTCTTCTTTTTGAGCAACCGGCCTGCCTTTCCAATCGCTTTGCTTTCAGCTAGCGCACGCACGCTGCACGTATTTAAAAGTGCAATATCTGCGTCGTTTTCATTTGATACGATCGTGTAACCCTTGGCTCGCAAACCAGCGGCCAATGTATCGCTGTCGCGTTGATTCATTTGACAGCCGTAAGTTTTGATCCAGATGCACTGGAGGGATGCGTTCATAAAAAATTATTTTTCCATTGCATTTTCCGAAAAAAATTTGTTCGATGGATGACAGTGACAGGAGGTTCACACAACCAAAGATTATGAAAAGAATCTCATTAACGATTGAAAAACGCGAGCAAAAAGGAACACAAAAAGTAACCGGAACAAATGCCTGTGGGCGTTTGCGAAAAACTGGAATCATTCCAGCGATCATTTATGGTCCCTCTGGTTCGACCAATGTACAAATTCAGAAGTCCGATTTTCGCAAAATGATGCTGGAAAAAGGAGAACGAGCAGCGTTGATTGAGCTACATTGCGGTTCCGATGTAAGGTTGTCGTTAGTGCAGGCAAGCCAACGAAATCCTCGAAACGATGCGTATTTGCATGTCGATTTTAAAGAAGTGGATCCGAAACGGATGATGGTAGCAAAAGTTCCCTTGAAGTTTGTGGGAGAGTCCGTGGGGGTTAAGGATGAAGGTGGAGTGCTAGAGATTGCTCGTCGGGATATCAAGATTACGTGCTTGCCGGAACATTTGCCGGAATGGATCGAGGTGAATATTGCAGATTTGCATTTGGAACAAAGTATTCACGTAAAAGATTTGCCGAAATTATCGGGTATTACCTACAAAACGGGTCCCAATGAGGTCCTTGTTGCTTGCGTCAATGTAGAAGAGGAAGCGGAAGAAACTTCGGCAGAAACAGCGGCAGCGGCAGAAGGTGCAGTAGCGGCAACAGCAGAAGCAGCAGCGACGTCCGAGGCAGCAGCAGCTTCAGAAACTAAATCGAAATCGAAAGTAGAAGAAAAGAAGGGTAAGTAATTGGCGTGCAGGATTCTGCGCCTTTCGAACCTCCTATTTCCTTGGTCGTTGGATTAGGGAATCCAGGCAGTGTTTATGAAGGTACACGGCATAACCTTGGTTTTTATTTGCTCGGTACCTGGGTTCGCCAGAGGGGAGGAAAATGGCGGTATGAGCCAAAATTTCAGGCGGAAGTTGCTTCTATTTTGTTTGGGTCAAAAAAGATTTTTTGCCTGAAGCCGCAAACGTTTATGAACCAAAGCGGAATTTCTGTGCAAGCTTTTTGTGCGTATCATCATGTAGAACCGACTGCTGTTTGGGTTGTTTGCGATGATATTTCCATCCCATTTGGCCAGTGGAAAGTGTCGACGATTCCTGGAACAGCTGGGCACAATGGAGTAAAGAGTGTGGCTGCTTCGATCGGTAATGGGTTTATACGCTATCGGGTAGGATTGGGAACCAAACCAGCGTTGATGTCGCTCAGCGATTATGTGCTGTCTCGTTTTTCTGAAGAAGAGCGGCGGCAATTACCCGTTATTGCGGAAACTTTTGAAAGAAATCTCGAAGTCTTTATTGACAAAGGAGTACAAAAAGGACTGAATGAAGTTAAACGATACGCGTATGAGCATGAAGAAACAGCATAAAGAGTATATCGCTACTTTTATTTTGGATACCCGTCAATGGCGAGAACCGATCGAAGCTTTAATAAAGCAAATTCAGTCGGTCATCACAGAAATGGGTGCAGAAATTTTGGACGTGACGGATTTAGGAATGAAGCCTCTTGCGCGCCCTCCCCGAAAAGATTTTATAGAAGCTCAATACATTTCGATACGATGCAAAGGAGAAAGTAGCTTTAATCGTGTGTTGCAAGAACGAATTGGTTTGAACCCGAACGTCAATCGTGTCATGGTTGAATCGGTAAAGTAAACGGTACATCCATGGCTTCGTTTAATAAAGTTTTGCTCCTGGGAAATTGCGTGCGCGATCCGGAATTGCGCGTGACTCCGAGCGGTTTACCAGTTTGCCGACTGACGATTGCTTGTTCCCGCACCATTCGTTCGGAAAAAATAGAGGGCGGTTCCCGTGAAGAAACGGTGTTTGTCGATATCGAATCTTTTGGAAAGCAGGCGGAATCCGTTGCAAAGTTTTTTAACAAAGGTCGCCCCATTTTTGTAGAAGGCCGATTGCGTTTGAACGAATGGACCAATCAGGCCGGAGAAAAGCGTAGCAAGTTGGTGGTGGTGATGGAAAATTTTGTGTTTGTAGGCTCGAATCCAAATTATGCGAAAAATGGAAATGTAGAGGCGCAAAGTGCCGATGTTGGTTACCAAAAAACCAGTGAAAAGCCAGAAGCAGCTGAGTCCTTGGCATCGGCGGATGAGGATGTTCCATTTTAAGGGAAAGGGAGGAAGACATGGCAGGTAAAGCATGTAAGGTACGTAGAAAAGTTTTGTTGTTGAAGCCGGTAAAAGGCCGAGGAGGAGAAGGGGAAGTGATTGCCGTCAAAGCAGGCTTTGCGCGCAATTTTTTGGTTCCGAAAGGTTGGGCAATACCAGAGTCTCGTGCGAATAAAAAGCTAATCGCTGCGTTGTGTAAGTTGCGTGAAGCTCGAGAGGCGGAAGAACTTGAAGCAGCACAAGAGCTTGCTGCGAAAATCCAGGCGATTTCGTTGACGATTGCGGTGAAAACCGGCGAAAGCGGTAAATTATTTGGTGCAGTTTCGAGCACCGATTTGCTGAAGCGATACGACGAAGCAGGGATTGAAGTGAAAAAAGATTGGTTGCGTTTGCCGCAGCCCATTAAAACCTTGGGCCATCATCATTTCCAAATGCGTTTGCACGAAAAGGTGGTATTGGATTTATCGGTTGAAGTCGTTTCGGAAAATCCCATCGCATAGTTTTTTAGGCTTCGAATGGTGAAAAAAGTTCAGGCGGATGCTTCGCGTGAACCGCCGTATAGCGTCCCTTATGAACAAGCGCTCTTAGCGGCTTGTATGCTGGAAGGTGGGCAAGATACGGTTGCTCAATGCATGGAGCTAAAATTATCGCCTCGTTCGTTTTACCTTCCGGCTCATCAAGAAATTTTTAAGGTTTGTGTATCGTTATTTCAAGCCGGGAAGCCGGTTAATGTTTTAACGATCGGAGAGCAATTGCACGCAGCAGGTACATTGGAGCGGATTGGGAATATTGCTTATTTGAATGAAATTGCCGATCGTATCGAATCGCCAGCAAACTTTCTTTTTTATGCGCAAGAAATCAAGAATTTAGAAATTGCGCGCAACTTGGTCCATTTTTTTCTCAAAGGACTAGAAGATGCTTACCGTGGGATTCCAGACATGGATCAGTTCTTGTGCGAGGTTGAAAGTCGTGTGTTTCAAATTAACCAAGAACGCGTGGTCGATTCCGCTCAACCATTTCGGCTCCCTTTAACACAGGCTTCGACCACCATCCAAAATTTATTGACGAACAAAGGCACCATTAATGGCATTGCGAGCGGATTTCGAGATTTGGACCTGTTAACCAGCGGATTCCATGCAGCAGAAATGATTGTGTTGGCGGCTCGTCCTTCCATGGGGAAAACGGCGTTGGCGCTCAATATAGCAGAAGCTGTATTATTGCAAAAAAATCCCGTTCCTACCTTATTTTTTAGCTTAGAAATGAGCGCGGAACAATTGGCGATGCGTATGATTTGTAGCAATGGAAGGGTCAATATGACCAAACTGCGTTCCGGATTTTTACGGGACAATGAGACGCTGAAGCGATTGGCGACAGCGGAAAAAACATTCAAAAAAGTGCCTTTTTGGATTGACGAATCGAGCAATTTAACCATTCTGGAGATGAGGTCAAAAGCGCGTCGTTTGCATGCGCAACACACCTTAGGACTTGTGGTAATTGATTATTTACAATTGTTGGCCGGTACCGATACGCGATTACCGCGAGAGCAGCAAATTTCCGAAATTTCCCGCGGGGTAAAGGCAATGGCGAAGGAATTGAATATTCCCGTGCTTGTACTGAGCCAGTTGAACCGCGAGTCGGAAAAAGAATTTCGACAACCTATGTTGTCTGACTTGCGCGAATCTGGCTCGATTGAACAAGATGCCGACGTGGTATTGCTTCTTGCGAAACCAAAAGAGGAAATTCGGCAAATGCAGAAGGTGGTGAGCAAGAAAGATTTGGAAGAAGATTCGGAGCCTGCCGATGAATCATTTCAGGATACGGTTGTCCGAGATTTGATCCTTGCTAAGCAGCGCAATGGTCCCGTTGGAACGGTCCATTTAACGTATTGCAAGCCTTATACGCGGTTTGAAAATTATACCGCAGAACGAGCATGAAAAAATCGAAAGCGGTTGTTTTGGGCGCAATGTTTCTTTGCAGTGCGTGCTTTTGTACCCTTCCGACGCAAGCAGATGTTGCCAGTTCTTCCGTTTCGGATCCTGCATTAAAAAGCTCGTCGGAATCGTTGGATCCAAGCTTGGATTTTTTGAAAAACGGCGGGGTCCTATTGCGAAAACTGCAGATTACGCTCCATCAAGCGGAAAGCATTTCGACAGCTTATGTTCGCTCGCGGTTGAATTTCAAAGAAGGAGATGAGGTTTCTCTCAAAGAAATTCAGCTTTCTACGAAGCAATTGTACGAAAGTGGATGGGTTGAGAATTGCCGCTGGCATGCAACACCCATCGATGAAAAAAGTTTTGATTTAGCGCTGGATTTGGATGTGTGCCCCAAAGTTTCCGGTTTTAAGTTTTATGGGGTTAACTTTTTCAGTGAGAATACATTGATTGCCGAAATGAAAACTCGCATTCATCAACCGGTGAACGTGCGGCAGTTGATGGCCGATCGAATCCGGTTGTTAGAATTATACCGTTCGAAGGGATTTTTTGACGTGCAAATCTCCATGGGAACGCGTACCACGCAACCGGGCTATCAAGAGATTGGAATTTCCATAAAAGAGTACGTTCGTCGTAAAATTTGCGGGGTTTTCTTTGAGGGCGTGAAAGCCTTCAAGCCGGATCAATTGCGGAGTTTGTTGCAAACGAAATCATGGTCGCTTCTTTCGATTTTTAACAAGTCGGGCCGCATAGAAGAAAAAAAGCTGCAGCAAGATATCGAAACCTTACGAAATTTTTACATCAATGCGGGGTATTTGGATGTTGTGATAGACCGAAACAAAATTCGTTTGGTTAAAAATGAAAAGGCGAAAACGATCAATGAAGATCATTGGCGCGTATGTTTTTGCATTCAAGAAGGGCCTTGTTATCGCATCCGTAACGTTCTGATTTCTTCCGATCAGGAAAAAGATAAGGAAGTGTTACGTCAAGTGATCAGTTTAAAATCTGGAGATGCAGCGTCGCCGGAAAAAATTGAAGCGTCTTGTGAAATCATTCGAGAATTTTATGGATATAAAGGGTACATTGCGGCGGATATTGACGCAAAGCGTACCTACGTTGGAGACCACCAGCTCGATGTGCATTTTACGGTCAAACGGAATCAACAATACCGCATTCATTCGATCTATTTAACCGGAAATTATTATTCGCAGTCTCGGGTGATTTTACGGGAATTAAATTTAGCGCCAGGGGATGTTTTTAACCTGTATCGAATGAAACGTGCGGAAGCGCGTTTGCAGAACACCGGATTTTTTCAATCAGTTTTATTAAAGCCAGAAGATTGCGATCGCCCTGGTGAAAAGGATTTAAAAATTGCTGTGGAAGAAAGAAAAACCGGTAGCATTTCTTTTACTGGTAGCGTTGATAAGGTTAACAAATTTGTGTTTGGTGTTGCATTAGGGCAGAACAATTTTGATTACAAAAATTCCAAAAATCATTTTCGGGGTGCTGGCCAAAAGTTTCAGGTGGGTACCTCCATTGGAAAGTACACGCGATCGGTCGATTTATCCTTCGAGGAACCTTGGTTGTACGATCGAGAATTGCGCTTTGGGTTTAATACGTTTTGTTCGATTAGTAAGCTGGAAGGGAATAAGCGTTATAAACAGCGTCGAATTGGAATTGAGCCGTATTTGTCCAAGCGTTTGTTTGAACAAGTAGTGGGAAAGCTTTATTACCATATCGAACATTTTAAAATGATTGGTGTGAATGAAAAAACAGAGGCGCAAGCAGTCGTGGATGAGCAAGGAGGGCGTGTGATTTCTAAGATTGGATTTTTAATGGAGCGAGATACGCGAGATCAGTTTATTCACCCTACCACCGGAACGTATATGTCTTGGGATAATCAAGTGGCTGGGTTAGGAGGAGCGACAAAATATTTCCGTACACGCGCCAGTGCAGCAGGGTGGTTGCTGGTTTGCCCAAAGTTCGAGCAAGTTTTTATGGTTGGCGGTCGTGTAGGGTACGTAAAAGGTTGGCATGGTCGGCAAGTCCCGTTGTTTGAACGGGAATATTTAGGAGGCCCAGACGATCTTCGTGGCTTTGATTATCGAGAAGTGGGCCCGAAAGCTTTTGATAAGTTGGATACCAATTTAGGAGGTAAAGCGTTTTGGTTCGTAAAGTCAGAGTATTCGGTCAAGTTGCACAACATTTTTCGGGTCATTGGTTTTTTCGATATCGGTTCTTTAACAAAAATTTCTGATAAATACGTGGCTCCAAAATCGGGCGGGACGAATGCAGATGCGGGTTTTGGGTTTCGTATCGATGCATTAGGATCTCCTTTACGAGTAGATTTTGCTTTCCCTGTAAAGACGGATGCGTATAATAGGAAAAAGGCGCCCTATATTTCTTACTCATTTGGGACGTCGTTTTGAGGACTTTTATGATGAGACATAGGATATTGAAACCATTCGGTATAAGTTTACTATCCAGCGTTTGTTGGATCGCACAAGCAGTTCCTTCTTCACCATGCAAAGAGTGTAAGGTGACCCGATGCTGTACAAAGATTGGAGTTGTGAAGTTTTCAAAGGTG
>JAGDCJ010000007.1 GCA_017958565.1 Opitutales bacterium | reverse complement strand
GTGCTTGGTATATCCTTTCCGCCGCTTGTTTGATTTATGGCATTCAGTTGATGGGGAAAATCCCTACCGCGCGCAAAGGAAATCGGATTTCTAGCTTGGGAATGTTACTGGCGGTTTCCACGACCTTGTGGAATGATCCGCCGAAAAATGCTTTCCTGTTAATCCTGGTTGTGTCCCTTGGAATTTTGGTAGGAGTGCGGATGGCGGTTCGGACTCAAATGACCGCGATGCCGGAATTAGTAGCGCTCTTTAATGGTTTTGGTAGCTTATCCAGCTTATTCATTGGCCTTGTGGAAGGTTTACGATATGTTGAATTCCCGGAGCTTTATTCGTCCGAAACGGTTTGGTGGGTACAGGCTTCCGCTTCTGCTGCGATGATTATCGGCGGAATTGCTTTTACCGGAAGTTTGATTGCGTATGGGAAATTAAGCCGAAAAATCCCGAGCGGTTCGATTCATTTTTTGCTTCAAAAGCATTGTTGTTGGGGTGTGCTCCTTCTGTTGTTTTTATTAGCGGCTGATTGGATCGTAGATGATGACCCTTACCACGTGATGTATCTTGCCAAAATCGTCCTGTTTAGTTTGATCGGCGGAGTCATTTTAACGTTGCATATTGGTGGTGGAGATATGCCCGTTTTGATTTCATTGCTGAATAGCTTGTCAGGAATTGCTGCTTGTGCCGCAGGGATGATTTCCCTGAATGAAGTTCTGATCGTAGCAGGGTGTTTGGTAGGAATGAGCGGGTTGGTACTCACAATCGTGATGTGCAAAGCCATGAACCGTTCTCTTTGGAAAGTGCTGCTGAGCGGGTTGAAAATGCAAGAAGAGAAAGCGCAGAAACGATCGTTGGGAGAGCCGAAATCGATGAGCGTGGAGGAGGCGTATTACCCCTTAGAAGCAGCACGGTCCGTTGCGATTGTTCCGGGGTATGGGTTAGCCGTTGCGCAAGCACAGCATGCCGTTAAAGAATTAGCGCAAAAGTTGACTGCGAATGGAGCGGAGGTGTTTTATGCGATCCATCCGGTGGCAGGTCGTATGCCGGGACATATGAACGTGTTGCTGTCGGAAGCGGATGTGGATTATGATCAATTAGTCGCATTAGAATCAGCCAATGCGCGTTTTTCGGAAACAGACGTCGCGATTGTGGTGGGTGCGAATGATGTGGTGAACCCGGCGGCGGTGGAAAATCCAAATTCTCCTTTGTATGGTATGCCCGTACTGGAAGTGTTTAAGGCGAGAACGGTGTTGGTGTTAAAGCGTGGGCAAGGGAAAGGTTTTTCAGGGTTAGAGAATGAATTGTTTTTGAAAGAAAATACCCGCATGATTTATGGCGATGCAAAAAAGACTTTGATGCAATTAGCGGCTGAATTCAAAGGAGATGGATAGGGAAATGAAAAAATGCACGCGTGCAGCAATTTTGATTTTGGTCTTAGGGCTTGCGGTGGCGTTACTAAAATCCAAGCAAGAACAGCAGCGATTGAAGGAAGAAAATGAAAAATGGTTGCGAATGAGCCGTCGGCAGCAAGGGTCGTTTGTAGAAAAGCCGGAGGGGAGTAGATATTCGCAAAAGAGTGAGGATGTCCTTCCGCGTAAAATTCGCAAGATGCAGAAAAAACTTTCACGGGAGAAAGAGTATCTTGAAAAACTGAGAAAGAAAATATCGGCAATCCGCAATCGGTGCGAACAAAATCAGAAAAAGGTGGAAAAAGGGAAAACGTACCTTTCTCAGTTGCAGAAAACGCAGGAGGTAAGCGTTTTTTCTGAGCAGCAGGAAGAGGAAGAACAAACCTTGCTTGAGGTAACGAGCGATTATTTAGCGGTATACCAAGAAAAATTGGATTTGCAGCGTACATTGGATGAGTTAGACAAAAAATTTTATCAAACTGAGCAAGAAGAGTATGAGGTCCGCAAGCAAATTTTCGAGCTTCGATCCAACAAGTGAGTTTTTTTAATTTTTGGATCCTATTCGGCAAGTGTTAAGATTTGCATTTGATGGTTTTCTTCGCTTGAATAAGAGAAAATGCCTGGTAAGAAAGAGAAATCGGCTGAGTCGCCTTGTGTCGCTTTGAATCAGCATAATCGGACGGAAGAGAATCAGCTGCGTCCTTTGTGCTTTTCTGATTTTGTTGGGCAAGCGAAGACCATCGAACGGTTAAAGATTATGGTAGGGGCGGCGAAAAAACGAGGAGATGCTCTCAATCATATTTTGTTAAGCGGACCGCCGGGTTTAGGGAAAACCACACTCGCGCATCTTTTGGGAAATGAAATGGGGGTTTCGGTGCATGTTACGTCGGGCCCTGTGATCGAAAAAGCTGCCGATTTGGCGGGGTTGTTAACGAATTTATCGGAAAAAGATATTTTGTTCATTGATGAAATGCACCGTATCCCGAAGTCGGTCGAAGAGTACCTGTTTTCGGCAATGGAAGATTTTTGCATCGATGTGATGATCGACCAAGGCCCAAATGCGCGCAGCGTTCGATTGACCTTGCCGCGCTTTACGTTGCTGGGTGCAACGACACGCAGCGGATTGTTATCGGCGCCCTTGCGCTCGCGCTTTACGCTGCAAACGCGCTTGGATTATTATTCAAAAGAAGAACTGCAAGCCATCGTGTTGCGTTCCTCGAAATTGCTAAAGGTCCATATGGAAGAAGGCGGTGCGTTGGAAATTGCGTCGCGGTCACGTGGGACTCCGCGAATTGCCAACAATTTAATTGCGTTTGCGCGAGATTTTGCGCAGCAAAAGGGGTGCTCCGTGTTGACCAAAGAAATTGTGCATCAAGCGTTATCGGTTTTGGATATTGATGAAAATGGGTTGGATGAGCTGGATAAGAGAATTTTGTATGTGTTAGCGCATCAGTTCCGCGGAAAACCGACAGGCTTGCGGACGCTTTCGATTGCGGTGGGAGAAGAACCGGATACGTTGTCGGAAGTGCATGAGCCGTTTTTGATTCAAGAGGGATACTTGCAACGGACCCCGCAAGGGCGGCAATTGGCGCCGCGTGCGTGGGAAGTTCTTAAATTGCATCCTAAGGAGCAAACGTGGTTTGGCGGGTAAAAGTTGCAGCATACGATTTGATTTCACTGCCTAGAAAAACCGTATATAAGAGGCTAGGAGTATCTTTTTTGTGAAAAACTTTTCTGCCTTTGTGTAAACCTTCTTACAAGCGGCGGAAAGAAAATCTCGGAAAAAGGCTACAGCGAATAGGAGATTTTATGGTCAATAATTTCGCGGAGGGCGGTATTTTCGAGAGATTTTTCGGTTGGCTGAACCAAGGGATCTGCGCCGTTACGTAGTTGCCAGACGCGTTTCGAGACCAAATTGATCAAAATGTTTGGGTTAGGGATTACTTTTTGAGCTTTTGCGAGCAAGGTTGTGTCGATGTACATAAGGCGAAGTATCCAAGAGGAATCGAGGTTCCTCTTGGATGAAAACGATTAGAGCATTTCTTTGAAGGCAGCGCCGGGCTTGAATTTCACCGTTTTGGAGGCGGCGATTTTAATTGCCTTCCCCGTTTGCGGATTCACGCCATTGCGTGGCCCACGCTTCACGATCGAAAAGGTCCCAAAGCCGATGAGTTGCACTTTCCCCTCTTTTTTGACGCCATGCATGATGGCTTTCAAAACCGATGTTAAGGCACAGTCTGCACACGCTTTCGTGGCCTCTTTCCCTAATCCTTTTTGTACTTCTTCTATTAATTCTGTCTTGTTCATAACAATTTTCCCCTTTATTCAAGAGGGTCCCAATTGCTTTGTCAACGATTTCTTTTGAAAAAAGTGCATTAGAAGAGGTGTTGGTAGAAAGAGATCGGAAAAATACTGGACTGTCACGCTTTCTTGGGATGGGTGACTTGAAAAATTTTTTTGCAAAAAGCGCTATATTTCGGCAGTTGCTTGAAAAATTTGAGGAGATTACCCAAAAATTTCTTCCGGTTTAAAGAAACGCGCGATTTCTTGATGGGCTGAATCAACGCTATCGGAAGCGTGGGCAACGTTGGTAGATTTATCGACCCCAAAATCTCCGCGAATGGTTCCCTTAGGGGCCAGTTTTGAGTCGGTTGGCCCTAACAACTCGCGAACCTTGGCAATCGCTTGTTCGCCTTCGAGCACAAACATCATGACCGGTGATTGTTGCATGTAAGAAAGGATGAATGGAAAGAACGGTTTGTCGGCTAAATGCGCATAATGTTCCCGTAAAAGCGGTTCCGTGAGGCGCATCATTTTGCAAGCGACGGGACGTAATCCCGCTTGGGTGAAACGTTGCAAGACGACGCCCGTGAGGTTTTTTTGCATTCCATCGGGCTTAATAATAATGAAGGTTTGTTCGAAACTCATGGCTTGTATCATAAAACTAGAGGAGTCGGATTGTCAAAAAATTTTTGACAAGGAAGGGGAAAGGTGGCTAACTAAGAGTTAGCCATTTTATGGGCAAGTGGTTCCCACAAGGTGGGGAGCAAAATGGCATTTTTGCAAGCGGTCGAAAATTTTTTTGAACGAAAGAAAATTTTTTCGGTCTAAACTTTTTTTAAAAAAAGACTTGACAAGGGATTCGAGGGGACGTTGAATAGAGAAAATCCTTGAAAGTGTGCTCACGGTGGGCCCATGGAAGAGGAAAAAATAAAAAAGAAAGAAATAAAATGAACAAAAAAATATTCATCGGTGGATGCATGCTCGCGTCGGTTGCGAATATGTTGTGTGCCGATTCAGGAAAGGGTGCGAATGATGTTACATACTTCAATCCCTACGTAAGCGTTGGTGCGGATCTCCACTTTTTCGGTAGCCGAGATGGCATCAAATACAAAATGGGGCCCAGTGCTGCTGTTGAATTCGGTATATCGTACGATGCATGGCGCGTTGGATTGGAAGTTGCGTATCGTCAGAGCAAAATCAAAAATGTTAAGAACTGTATTGAAAAGAAGCTTACTGGTACTGATGGCGAGGTTCCGGATAAGAATAAGTTGCTCGTAATCTTAGGGGAGAAGGATCCTGCTAATGACAATCGCTTCTTAGCTTATCTGTACAAGCTGGATAAGATCAGCGCTTTCTCGGGCATGATTACCTTGGCTTACGACTATGCTGTGACGGAACAATGGTCCGTTTATGCAGAGGTGGGGGCTGGTGTGGCAAATGTTGCCTATGAAGTTCCGCAGGTTACGTTGTTCACTGACTTGAATACGCAAAATGCGACTGTCCTAAACCAGGAGATTGCAGGGCTAACCAAAGCCAACTATGAGAAGAAGGTTTACAAAGGAAAGCATAACCGTTCGCAAAATGTGTTTGCATGGAAAGCCGGCTTGGGTGGTGCTTTAGAGTTGACCGAGAATGTAAAGGTCATGTTGGGTTGGAATATTTTCAACACAGCTAAAGTGAAGTTCGTGGACGGAAAGAAGATCAAAGCTCCTTTCGGCAACGAAATCAAACTTAGATTACTCTATAGCTTCTAATCACCGGTTGATTGGAATCGAAACGGACACGCACAAGCGTGCCCGTTTTTTTTATGCGGTTATTTCGCTTGTCTTTTTTTGTTTTTTGGTTGCAATAAAAGCATCATATGCCCTGTTCGTCTAGCGGCGAGGACACCAGATTCTCATTCTGGAGACAGGAGTTCGATTCTCCTACGGGGTGCCAAAGTTTATGCCTAAAAAATAGGAAAGAGCAAGGATGAAGGGTTTTTTCTGATGCTTGATGATGTTTAGCCGCTCCATGTGGAGCGTTTGGTTCTTCTTTCATGTCACATTCGTTCGAAAAAGCACGCAAGCGTTTGCAAACGTTGCAGGCGGAAATTGCGCGCGCCGACAAGCTGTATTATCAAGAGAGCACGTCGGAAATTTCCGATTTTGAGTACGATTGTTTGCAGGCGGAAGTGCAGGCGATTTATCGGCAGTTCCCTTTGTTGGAGCAAGCGATGAAGGTTGGGAGCGATTTGCGCGGAACCACCCTGCCGCTTCCCCATCCAAGCCCTATGTTGAGCTTGTCCAATACCTACTCGCGGGAGGAATTGCTTGCGTTTCATCAACGGACCGTAGAGGCTTGCGGAGCGCCAGTTTCCTACGTGTTGGAGCCGAAAGTCGACGGGATGGCGATCAATTTGATCTATGAGCAAGGGAAGTGGGTGCGCGCGCTGACGCGTGGAAACGGACGAGCGGGCGAAGATGTGACCGCGGCGATTGAAACGATTGCTTCCATTCCGCGCTGTTTATGCGAATTTCCGTCGAAGAAGACCTCGGAAGAGTGGAAGGATTCGCGCCCATCTTCTGCTGTTGACGATCATGCGAAACAGGTACCATCGGATGCTTCGAACCAGGACCGTGGATCTACGATCGAAGTACGCGGAGAGGTGTATATTACGCGGGAAGATTTTGAGGAATTGAACGCGGAACAAGAGCGCTTGGGCCAGCCTTGTTTTTCGAATGCGCGCAATTTGGCTTCCGGTAGCGTAAAATTGTTAGACATTGCAGAGGTCCGACGAAGGAGGTTGCGGTTTGTGGCCTACGGGATTGGGGTCATCACGGGCGAATTAGCGACGCAGGTGGCGGTCCGCGAATGGTTAGCTGCGAACCATTTTCCGGTATTCCCCACGATCGATGTCGCGAAAAATTTTGAGGAAGTTTGGTCGTTTGTGGAGCAATTCCATGCAAAATTTCACCCGTTCCTTTACCAAACGGATGGAGTGGTGTTAAAGATGAATGATCGGTCGCAACAAGCCGCGTTGGGAGCAACGGCAAAATCTCCGCGTTGGGCGATTGCGTACAAATTTGAGCCGGAATCCGCCGAAACGCAGGTCGTGGGCGTCACCTTTCAGGTGGGGCGCACCGGAACGATTACCCCCGTGGCAGAATTGGCTCCGGTGGATTTGTGCGGGTCTCACATTTCGCGCGCTACCTTGCATAATTTCCACGAAATCGAGCGCTTGCAGCTACAAATTGGCGATTGGGTGGTTTTGCAAAAAGCGGGGGAAGTGATTCCGGCGATTGTTCGGGTGCAGACCGAGCGGCGAAGCGAAACGCGTCCGATTCTTCCGCCTACTCACTGCCCTGCTTGCGGATCAATTCTCGTGCAGGCCGATGGAGAGGTTGCTTTGCGTTGTACCTCGATGGCTTGTTCGGCCCAAACACGCTTGAAAATCCTTCATTTTGCTTCTAAAGACGCGCTGGATTTTTCCGGGATGGGCCCCAAGGTGGTCGATGCATTGGTACGTAACGGCTGGCTGAAAACCATTGCGGATCTTTTCCAATTGTGGCGTTATCGGTCACAATGGATGACTATGGAAGGATTTGGCGAAACGGCGGTGGATGCGATCCTATCCTCGATTGAACAAGCAAAGACGCGTCCATTGTGGCGATGGATTTATGGTTTGAGCATTCCCAGCGTTGGATTGGAAGCCGCAAAAAATCTTGCGCAAGCTTTCCCGAGCCTTCAAGCCCTGCAAGCGGCTTCCGCAGGGGCACTACAAGCGGTTCCCTTGATTGGAGAAAGAACCGCGCAGGGGATTGTGGCTTTTTTTCAAAACCTAACCAACCAGAAAATTTTGCAAAAATTGCCGTTCGATACCCTTCAACCGTCGGATAATGTGTGACTTCTAAAAAAAGATTGCGATAGTTGGTGGAAGCGGAAAAATTAATGATCCTTACGGTAAAAGTGATTGCGCGTGCTTCTCGATGCGAGGTGCTTCCGCAAGCCGATGGCACGTACAAAGTAAAATTAACGCGTCCAGCCTTAGAAGGAAAGGCGAACGAGCAATTGTGCGAGGTATTATCGAAACATTTTCACCTTCCGAAAGCGCAGGTGCGCATCCTTTCGGGAGAGCACAGTTCAAGGAAGCAAATCGAGATCTTGCAGACTTTTATGAAGTAATACTTTTTCGACCTGTATTTTTGGACAATTTTCGAATGCGTCAGAGATTCCTGTACAATTTTCAGAGACCCGTACGGTTTGAAGATTTTCGCAGTTAACGAACGATTTTGGGCTTAAAAAAGTTGTATAAGGAAGGTCAAGTCTTTGCAAACTAGCGCAATTGTAAAAACTATACCTTCCAATGGCACCCGTTACGGGAATGAAAAGTTTTGTTAAGTTACAGCACCCATAGAATGCGCCTGCTGCAATTTGCACGGAATTTTCCCCGTTATACGTAACGGATACGAGATTTTTAAAATTTTTGAACGCACCTACCCCAATACACTCGGTTCCTTCCCCTAAAACAACCTCTAAATTTTCTACTGATTGGTAAGGTTTCGTTTCGTTCGCTCCTACGGTTTTGCATGAATTATGTGAAATGGTAACAGTCGTTGCTTGCATTTTTGTGATCCAGCCGATGCTTGCGAGCCCAATGATAAAAAGTTGCAGTAGCTTCATAGATGGATTGTTTTATCGATTGATAAATTTATAAAGATTTTTCCTGGGGTGGTAGACCGGGCTCGAACCGGCAACCCTCGGAACCACAATCCGATGCTCTACCTATTGAGCTACAACCACCAAGCGGCTTTATTTCATGAAAACCTATTAGAATTGTCAATGATTTTGAGATTTCCACTTAATACCTATACCGAAATGCATAGCCACATGCTTTCACAATCTAGATGGCAGGAGCTGCCCCTGCATCTATATTAGCTCCAGGGGCATCATTCTCGTTATTATTTAAGTTATTGCCTTCGTTGCCTCCATGGATGTATTGGCGAAGGGTGTCCTGTAGTTTTTCAAATTTTCTCTGAAGAGTACGGACTTTTTGTTCAAGCTCTGCTTTCTCCTTTTCTTTCTGCTTTATGTTATCCTGAAGATCTGACACCGTTTTCTTTAAATCACGGACCAAGTTAGTATTTTCTAACCTCTGGGTGTTTGCTTCGAGCTTCTTTTTCAGTGTTTCGATTTGGATCTTGTGTTGTTTTTCGATATTGGCAACTTGTGCTGAGTGTTTTTTTTGAGCCGAAATCTTTTGTTGTCTGAAGTCTTGTTCAATATTTGTAACCTTTTTGCGATGTTCTGTTTTGAGCGTTTCAATCTGTTTTTTCAGCTGCTGAATGATAGCATCCTTTTCCTCCTCAGTTCCTTTCTCCTCGTTTTCAAAATTCGAGGTCTGTGTAAATGAGTCTACGGTATTTTCTTTCAAGGCGCTGATCATTGAGTTTTGTCCATTTTCCGGTATTTGAGGAATGATCGGTGTCCCTCGGAAAGCGTTCAAAATCACTTGATGTTGCGATTGCTTTCCTTCTTTTGGTGGCATAAATTCAAACAACCTGCATTTCAGGGTCTCAAGATTGGAAAGTTCGGCGAAGCAATCTTGAGTAGCCGTAATTGTTGAGTTTGTAAATTCGAGCTGATGTAATCGTGGTGCTCCTTTAAAACAATCTTTTGAAATTGTAAACTTACTATTATTTATGAAGGCGACCGACTCCACCTGATCCCTAAAATCCTCATTGACAGCAAGAGTACCTTTACAGTCTGAAAAGACGATTTTAAAAGGCTTCTTTATGCCCTTAAACAGTTTCCCCGATTCTGCCTCACTAATTGTTACATTCGTTAACATAATGATACGTTCATCTTCCCCAACACTACACTGAATAGTGGGTAAACCATCTTCATCATACTTAATCATAGTGTTTGTGTTTGTTACCACAGCGTGAGGATATCTTTGTTTTATCTCTTTCCCAAGTTTTGTAATACAGTCATCCTGATTCGTGTTAACATAAGCAACATATTGAGTGAGTTGAGCTGCTTGTACATCATTTTGATCCGCCTTACTAAAACAGATCTCTACAAGACCTCCATGCACAATGCTTCCTCGCATGGCGAGTGCGCCAAGCATGATCATAACGAAACGGTTTCTAGACTTGCTAAATAATATTTTCTTATCCATATGAAATTATGGAAAACTTTTTCAATTTTTTATGCAAACATTTTTTTGTCTGGCAGAAATCATCCTGCCGTGAGTACCAATGTTGGTGATAGGTTGGCGAGACAAGAAGGTTACGAAGGAGCACCGTGTGCGGCGAGTATTTTTTTACGTGTAATGCAAGGGCGCGTGTATAAGGTTGACAATTCGCTCTTTTCTTGTGCAATAAGATTACTCGATGTGGGGTTGTAGCTCAGCTGGTAGAGCACCACAATGGCATTGTGGGGGTCGTCAGTTCGAACCTGATCAACTCCACCATTTCCCTTTTTTTGAAATGCAAGCTGAAGTGGTGGAATGGCAGACACGCATGATTCAGGTTCATGTGCTTCGCGGCGTAGGGGTTCAAGTCCCCTCTTCAGCACCAAACATCGAAAAATGGTTGAAATGGATCGCGTAACCTTGTTGCCGAAAACATCAATGAATTTTTTTGAATAAGGTATGTGCACATCGGATCAAAAGCGGAATTTTTGGTTTTATACGCTGGCCATCGTTATCGGGGTGGTGGCAGGAATTGCTGGCGGAGACACCTGGTTTGCGGTCGGAAAATTTTGCTCCGATGTGTTTTTGCGGTTGTTTCGGTGTGTGAGTATGCCGATGATTTCTCTTTCGGTTATTGTAGCACTGATGCATTCCGGAGAAAATCGTGCGATGCAGCGTGTATGGAAGAAAACCTTGTGTTACACCTTACTGACAACCCTCGCGGCGGTTACGGTAAGTGCGTTTCTGTACACCTGGATACAGCCGGCGAATATGGGCAAATTGCCCGCCGAAGGGTTAATGAAAGAACCGGCCCAAGGAAGTTATACGCAATATTTGCTGCAAATTTTCCCCGATAATCTCTTGGGCGCTTTTTTGCAATATCAAGTGCTAACGGTTTTGCTGATGAGCGTGGTGGTGGGCCTTTCGATTCGCAAAATTTCCCAAGAAGAGGCACGGGCGACGATTCAACATTTTTTTGAAGGCTTTCATAGCATTTTGTTTACCATAATTCGAGGAATGGTTCGATGGCTGCCGATTGGGTTGTTTGGATTTATTACCGTGGGGGTGCGAGAATGGAATGGACATACGTCCTTGCATGGGATGGGTGCGTACGTTTTACTCGTTACGTCGGCAAATTTGTTGCAAGGGTTTTTGGTGCTGCCGATTTTTTTGTGGTGGAAAAAACAAAATCCTGCGCGCGTTTTCCAAAAAATGCTACCGGCCCTTTCGGTTGCCTTTTTTACGAAATCTTCCGCAGGGACCCTGCCGGTTACGATTCAGCAAGCCGAAACCAAGTTGTGCGTGCATCCTTCGATTAGCCGGTTTGTGCTGCCGCTTTGTACCACCGTGAATATGAATGGCTGCGGTGCGTTTATTTTCATCACGGTTTTGTATGGGATGCAAAATCATGGCGTGACGATTACGCCTTGGCTGATGTTGCCGTGGATTTTTATTGCCACATTGGCGGCGATTGGCAACGCAGGCGTTCCGATGGGCTGCTTTTTTCTCAGCGTGAGCCTGCTTTCTTCCATAAACGTTCCTCTCGATTTCATGGGATGGATTTTGCCGATGTATACCCTCATGGATATGCTCGAAACAGCCTTGAATGTTTGGTCGGATGCTTGCGTGACGGTGGCGGTGAATGAGGAGGTAAAAGGTAGTTTTGGTTCGCATTCGTAAAAAATATTTAAAGATTGCTTCTTTTTCATAGAAAAGTTTTACTGAATCCAAAATGGAAGAGAGCGATTTGTTTGCGATCCGAAAAGGGAAATTTGAGGATTTGTGCGCGAAGGGAAAAAATCCGTTTCAGGCAAATTGTTCACAAAAGCACACGAACCGGCAGGTTTACGCGTTGTTTGAAGAAGCAGAAAAGAATCAAAAGCCTTGCGTGGTGGCGGTTGCGGGACGAATTGTGGTATTCCGTTTGATGGGGAAAGCCTCTTTTTTGAAATTGCTGGATCAAACCGGGACGCTGCAAATTTACGTGTCCAACAGCGAAGAAAATGGAATTGGTGAAGACGCTTACGAAGAATTTAAAACGTACGATATCGGTGATTTCATTGGGGTAGAAGGAGAAGTTTTTCGGACCAAAACGAAGGAAATTACCGTGCGTGCAAGAAAATTGACGCTTGTGTCGAAATCATTCCGTTCGTTGCCGGACAAATTCCATGGTTTGAGTAACCCGGATACGATTTATCGGCAGCGGTATTTAGATTTGATTATCAATCCGGAATCGCGCGATCGGTTTTTTAAACGGTCCGCAATTTTGAAGGGAATTCGCGAATTTTTATGGGCGCGCGATTTTGTGGAAGTGGAAACGCCGATGTTGCAAGATGTAGCCGGTGGAGCAGCCGCTCGTCCGTTTGTGACGCACATGAATGCGTTAGATCGGGATTTTTACCTGCGAATTTCTTTGGAGCTTTATCTAAAGCGCATGTTGGTCGGTGGATACGATCGTGTGTTTGAAATCGGTCGTAATTTTCGCAACGAAGGGCTTTCGCGACGGCATAATCCCGAATTTACCATGATCGAGTTGTACCAGGCGTATAGCGATTATCGTGGGATGATGACACTGCTCCAAGAACTGCTTCAATTTTTGTGCGAGCAAGTTCTTCACCAAACGTCTTTCAAAAGTTACACGGGAAGCATGATTGAGTTAGGTGGTGAATGGAAAGAGAAGACGTACGAAGAGTGTGTTGTTCGAGCAACGAAAGATCCGCATTGGTTTCAACGGTCGAAAACGGAAAAGTTGCAGGCGTGTGAGAAATTGGGGATTGAGGTAAATCCTGCGTTGGAGGATTTTGAGGTTACGAACAACGTGTTCGAAAAGTGCGTGGCTCCTTCTTTGTTACAACCGACCTTTGTTACGCAATTACCCAAAGAACTTTGCCCGTTGGCGAAAGTGAATGCGCAAGACGATCGGCTGATCGACGTGTTCGAATTGTACATTAATGGCCAGGAAATTGCGCCGGCTTATTCCGAACAAAACGACCCATTTGTGCAGCGCCGCATGTTTGAGCTTCAAGCGGGGGAAGAAATACAGAAGATCGACCATGAGTTTTTGACTGCATTGGAGTATGGGATGCCTCCGGCAGGTGGCATGGGAATTGGATTAGACCGTTTATGCGTTTTATTAACGGAAGCCGATAATATTCGCGATACGTTATTGTATCCAACCTTAAAGTGACGCAGAACATTTTTATGACTTTTCAAACATTTTCCTCTTAAAAAGAATGGAGCGAATCATCATCGTATTTACGTGTGACGAAAACTATGTTCGTCATACCGCAACGGTGATTGCTTCGATTCTTCAAAACTCTTCGCGAGCCTTTCGGTTTTATATATTCGATTGCGGCATTTCTCCAGAATCACTTCAAAAATTACAAACATGGGAACTCGGGGACCAGGAACTGATTGTCGTTCCTATGCAGAAAAACGATCTGTTTGAACGATATACGATACCTTCTTGGTATTCGCACGCGATTTTTTACCGGCTGATGATTCCTGATCGAGTGCCGGAACACGATAAAGTATTATATTTAGATAGTGATGTTATCGTTTGCAGTGATATTGGTGAACTGTGGGATATCGATTTGGGCGATCGATTGATCGGTGGGGTGGATGAAGCAGTTTTCTTTTCCGGAAGGTGGTATGAAAAGCGAAAAAAAATAAACGGCTTCCCAGAGGATCGTATTTACTTTAATTCAGGCGTGCTATTGATGAATACGAAAGCGTTGCGAGAATGGAATTTTTTTGAAAAAATCGTTCGTGTTTTGCAAGAACGTACCGATTTGCACTTTCCAGATCAAGATGCTTTGAACTTTTTGTTTGAAAATTCACAACGATTGTGCTTCGATTGCCGATATAATTTTTTATTACCGTTGAATGTAAAAAAGTCTTTGCAAAGCGTTTCTCCTGTTATTGTCCATTTGATTATGAAACCTTGGAACTTACCGGTTCACTTATTGCCTAAGCGGTTGTTTTTTACAAAGTACGCCAAAAAATATTTTGAATGCATCCAACGCACACCGTTTGCTTCTCAAATGACAAAAGAGGTTTCTTATCGTATCCTGGCGAAAGTTTTTTGGAAATTGACCTTTCAACCGATCGAAACCTTTGTTCGTATGAAAATACGAGATCCATTCCTTGCTCGATGGAAGCGCTAATTTCTGGCTGTTTATCGGTTTTTGCTATTGCGATTTACGTGAATCCAAAACTTTGCAGTTGGTTTTGGGGGATATGGTCGGTGGGCATGATGATCCATACCTTTGTGAATCCCAAAAACCGCGCAAATTTTATGGCATTTCACCGTACCTATCGCGTTTGGATGATTGTGGTGCCCATCCCGCTCGTAACGGGTATTTCCATCCTTTGGTCTTTAGCGACTCCCAAAGAGTGTTTTCATGTTTGGCATAAATACCTTCACTTTCTGGTAATTTTATTGGTGCTTCCCTATTTTACGTACCATCCGGCTTGCGTTCAACGATTGCTGAAAATGTTTGTATGGGTATCGGGGTTTTATTGCCTTTATACATTTTTTAGAGGCGTATGGAGATGGTTCGACATCAATCCTTCTTTCAGTATTATTTGCGGAAGTGTTTACATTGCCTGCATCTTATCCTTTATCACCCTGAATATTTTGACGAAAGATGCCAATGTGGTCAATCTAACGCAGCTGATTTTTTTTACGGTTTTTTTATTTTTGGTAAATGCGCAGCGAACCGGTAGTGCTGCGAGTGTTTTATCGCTGTTTATCTTGTGTGCGATCGCAACGATTCACGCTATTCGAAATCGGCAAAGTTCTGCGAAATCGAAAAGAAAGACCTTGAAAAACGTGATTTGGGTTTGCGGGATCCGCTTTGCGGTGGTGGTCCTCGCTTGTCGATTGTTTGCACCGTTATACGGCATGATCTGTTATAAAATGTCAAGGGAAGGAGTAAGGGAAGGAGTAAGGGAAGGAGTAAGGGAAGGAGTAAGGGAAGGAGTAAGGGAAGGAGTAAGGGAAGGAGTAAGGGAAGGAGTAAGGAGGAGGATCAATGCG
>JAGDCJ010000040.1 GCA_017958565.1 Opitutales bacterium | reverse complement strand
TTGCGCCTTGACCATCGCTTTGAACTTTTCCAATGCGGAGCCGTTGGCAAGATGCTCCGTTACCATTTTTTTGGCCGATAACGTAGAACCACAAACGCCGGATAAACGCACCATTTCCATCGCTAACTTTATAATTAATTCACGCAAATATTCATCCCCTTTCCCCTGCAGCAATTCCAACACTTCTTTGATCTCCAAAAAAGTTCCTACCGAATCTCCTAACGGTTGTTGAATATTCGTCACTAATACCACGCAACGGTGTTTGAGTGAGTGCATAACGCGAGTAATCAAACTGGCTAATTGCTTTCCCGATTCTTCGTTGAACATCCAGCCGGCATATTGAACATTCATCACCACATTTTCGGAACCCGTCGACAACAATCGACTTAAAATGCTACTGGCGGTTAAAGGAACACTCGCTTGGGTTGCCGTTGTTTCCCGAATTTTACTCAACACTTGATCCACAGGTACCACTTGCTTGGGCTGCCAACAAAAGCAACAACCGACCTTTTTAAGTTGTTGCAGACAATCTTTCATCGGTAAAACCGCTTTAAGTCCAGGAATCGAGCAAAGCTTGACCAAATCATTGCTGACCCATTGCTCGTTTTCTTCGACCATCATTGGTACGATAACGCCGCAAGAAGCAACCAAAGGAGTCAATACTAACGCGCATTTATCGCCCAACCCACCGATGCTACGAAACCCAACTTTTGCTGCACTAATTCTCGTTAAATCCATCACCTCGCCCGACAAAATGACTTCGTCGGTTAAAATGGAAGTTTCTTGCGCACTTAGTCCGCGGAAATAAATCGCCATAATCATGGCAGCCAACTGTTCCGGCAAGATTTGCTGATGCATCATCGCATCGACAAAAACGCGGATATCTTCATTCGAAAATTCTTCTCCCTCTCGTTTTTTCGCGATTAAATCAACAATAGGAAGTTTGTTTGTCTTTAAAAGATTTTTTGCTCTCATCATCCTTCTACAACTTCTTTCAAGAACCAATGAAACTCATTCATTGGCACCTTACCAATACCGATTTTGATCGAGCAATGTCAATCCTTTTTACAACAGTAGCAAAAGAAACCCAACTAGGATGCGATAATAACCAAAAACACGCAATCCGTTCTTTTGCAAAAATTGAAACAGTCCGTGAATGGTTGAAACCCCAACCAAAAATGCTACAACAATTCCCAGCCATGCGGTGGAGCCATCGATGGTTTGTCGCAATTCTTCCCCATGCTTGAAAAATTTGTAAACCGTTGCAAGGCTATCGGTCAACAATCCTAGCAAAAAACTGAATTGAATCGCTTGTACGAGCGTAAATCCGACCAAAATTCCGCCGATGATGGTGGATAAGGATCGGCTAAATCCTGGCCAAAGGGCAATGCATTGAAACCCGCCAATCACCCATGCGCTTGCAAAAGGCAGTTCATAAATATTTGCGTATCGTCCTACCGACTTTTCGCGCACTCGTTCGATCCAAAAAATGAAAAATCCGCCAACAATTAATCCCAATGCCACGCACGCGCGCGTGTAAAAAGCATCTAATGCTTTTTCGGTAAAAAATCCAAGGAGCCCGGCAGGAATAAACGCAAAGCATAGATTCATCCCTAATTGGAATCCGCCGCTATCGTGCCCGCAAAACCCCTTCAAAATTCGCTGCAAATGGTTTCGGAAAAATAAGAGAAGCATAAAAATGGTTCCAACATTGATGCAAATGATATAAGCTTTCATTCCATTTTGTACATCCATACTTTTTTCATGAGTGTGAAAGATGCATTCATTCGCAATAATCATGTGCCCGGTGGAAGAAATCGGCAAAAATTCCGTAATTCCTTGCACAACCCCTAAGGTAATGGCCTGAGCCGTCGATATTTTTTCTTTAGTAAACGAAGGAGTTTCTTTTTGCGCTTGTGCAAATAGTTGCGTGCCTAAAAAGGCGAAAAAATAAACCCATCGTTTCATAACGTATTACCTATCGCTTCTTTAGAAGAGCACTTTTGGGAATTTTTGGCAAATTTATTCCACATAAGAAAAGGAGAAATACGCAGGAAAATTATGCAAGATGAGGGTATATACGAATGCACCGATGGACAAAAATGGCCCAAAGGCAATTTTTTGATGAAGGGAAACAGGAGAAGGGTTGGAAAGAATTTTGCTCCGAAGGAAAAGGATTCCAATCCAAATCGTTCCGACAAAAGCGCCCAAAAATAATGACCATAAGCAGGATTGTGCTCCCCAAAAAGCTCCGATGCATCCTAATAATTTTACATCTCCTAATCCCATCGCTTCTTTTTGCATGATCCACTCCGCGATGCTCGCAAACAGGAACAATCCGCCAATTCCCCAACACGCTCCTTGCAAACTCGCTTGCAGGCTTTCCCATACGCTCGTAGTTGCGTGCATTTGTGGATACCACAGGCTGCAAAGAATGCCTAGTCCAATCCCTCCTAGCGTAACTTCATCCGGCAAAAGAAAAGTTTCCAAATCGCTAAAAAAGGCCACCCACAGCAAACAAAAGAAGACAAAATACGGCAGGGTTTGATTGCTCCTAAACGGATCCATCCAAACCGCCATGAATCCCAAGAAAATTTCGGAAAGCACGTAACGGACCGGGATAGGTTTTCCACAACAAGATGTTTTCCCTTTTAACCAAAGCCAAGTCACAATGGGAATATTTTGGTAAAAAGGAATTGGTTTCCCGCAATGCAAACAATGAGAGCGAGGATGTAAAACCGATTGTCTCTTGGGCCAGCGATCGATGCACACGTTTAAAAAGCTTCCAATGCACGTTCCGAATAAAAAGACAACCAGGTCCATTCGAAAAATTTTTTTAAAAGGGAAAATGCGCCAAGCTATCCACGTACACTTGCGCATCTTGGCGAATCACTTCCAAATCGCTAGGGGTTAGATTACGAACAACTTTCCCGGGTGATCCCAATACAAGGGAATAGGGCGGAATTTTTTTGTTTTGTGTAATCAGCGCATGGGCACCAATGATGCAATGATGGCCTATTTTTGCTCCGTTTAAAATGGTCGCATGCATGCCAATTAAGCAATGGTTTCCTACATGACAGCCATGAACAATCGCTCCATGACCAATCGTTACTTGATCACCGATGGTCACATCAAACCCTTCGTAAACGTGAATCGTAACGTGTTCTTGTACGTTGGTCGCATTTCCAATCTGAATCGAAGCCACATCTCCACGAATCACCGCAAACGGCCACACGGTACATTGATCTCCCAAGGTTACATCTCCACAAAGGACCGCTTGTTTCGCAATTCGCGTGTGAGCTCCCAACCGTGGTTGAAACTGAAGATGCTGCCATGGATTGGATATGGACGTACTTTGGAAGTTCGCTCCATCGCTGGACAAGTGTTTTTTATACATATGCTGCTATGGTAAAAACAAAAACGAAACTTGTCGATGAAGAAACCCAATTCCCTATTTTTTTCGACTTTTTTTCCGTTGTTGCCTCATCGCATACAATCGAGCGGTACGAGTCATTTTTTTGGGCTTTGTTACATGCTTCTTCGGTGAATCCGATAAGGTTTCTTCCGGTTTGCGTACAACTTTACCCGGTTGATGACATTGAATTTGCATCAACTCTCGGCTATCCAATAAATTGGAGGGCGTTCGGAACAAGCCTTGATACGGATCGCTGGAAGACAAGTGAATGATTTTGGGAGTAATTAAGAAAAGTCGCTCGGAAATCGTCTTATTTTTTGTCTTGGTTTTAAACAAATACCCTAAAATCGGGATATCTTTTAAAAAAGGAACCCCTTTATCTCCATCTTGGTATTCTTCCGAAAAATATCCACCCACCAACACGCTTTGTCCTTCATACACCAGTGCTTGTGTAGAAATGGAGGAAGAATTGGTGGAAGCTTTTTCTTCTCCTTTACCCGGAGAGACCGATTCATCTTTAATGTCTAAAATGAGCTGGATGCATGTCTGGCCATCTTGTTCGATTAAATGAGGGGTGACGTTTAACTTAATGCTCCCGCTGACCGAGTACATATCGCCACTTCTATAGCCTTCTACCGCAAAGTAGTACGTACGACTTTGATCCATTACGGCCGTTAGATTATTCATTGTAACGACCGATGGCCGTGCAAGTATTTTGCTTAAATTCTTACTTTCGAGCGCATTAATCGCTGCTAAAAACTGCCCACCGTGCACAATTCCATTCAATGAAAAATTAAGGCCACTTTTGCTGGTATTGCTTGCATCAGCTTCCGCATTGGCTAAATACTTAAAGGTGATTTTCTCGCTTTTCCCGGATTTAACGGTAATGCTATCGGTTCCTACATTCAAATCGCATCCTTTAGATACATTGACAATCGCAGCATGAATTTCAATCAATTCCAAGGGGACATCCAGGCGTTGAATCAATTCCTGGTACATCGGTAATTTATGATGGTAGTCTTTCACAATCACCGCATTTTGCCGCGCATCGGTTGTAATGATTCCCCTTTCGGATTTTGCAATGTCTTGCGTTTCAGCAGCAGCATCGGATTCTTTGGATTTTTCCTTATTTTCTTTGGAATCGGCCTTTTTTTCTTCCTTTTCTTTCTCCCCTTCTCGGACCGAAGAAATTTTTTTCGCCGATGAGTCTTTATCGGCTGGCGTTAAACGATTATTGGTACTTTCCTGCTCTCCTAAGATGTTGTTTAACAATGTCGCAACCCCAGGAATCGTTAAGCCACCAATGGCTTTATCATCCGCCCACGCATGCTTCAATGGAAACAATTTTACATCCATGCGATCCATTTCAGAGGTTTTATACAATCGCATGTTTTCGGTAATAGACTCTAGCAGCTCAATCATTTTTGGAGCGCCGCTCACGACCAAAATACCGCCTTCGCGCATGGGATGAATGCCCATATTGGATCCGCAAAATTTCATTTCGTGAATCATGTGTAACAGCGGCTCAATCTGAAGGGGGTGAATTTTTAGAATGCGGGTTTGAATTTCATCCGACTCATACACATACAAAACACGCCCATCGTAAAACCACATGAGCCCGCACGATTTGGCCAATTGTCCCCAAATCTGCACCGGGTACGCTTTTTCAAACGACTGATTCACATGCTGCAGATTGTTTTGCAATTTTTCGCTTAAAACAGCGCTAATATCCTGCATTTTACAGAAATCGATGATAGCCGTAGCTAAAGGTTTATCGCGTAGAAATAAATAGGTGGTAGACGTGGGCCAAAAGGCATGATTGCTCGGTTCCATTTCCTCCTCAACGGGAACGTCAGAAAGATCATTCAATTCTACTTGAATTTGCGGATGATTTTCTTCTGATTGTAGAGAACCCGGCGAATGAACTTCTTGAAAGCGAATGACAGGACTTGCAAACATTTGGTTTCCGAAAAAGAAATTTCCGATCCATAAGCAAAATCCGATCAAGATGCATCTGTTCATAAGGATTATCGTGAGTTCTCGGGGAAAAATTTTTCTTCTATCACTTCCCGGTTGAGAATAAAATCGTTAAACGCTTCTTCAAGGTTTTCTGGCTTAATCGTTTCAGGTTCCATCGCTTGTTGCAAAAACAGCTGCTTGCGGGAAGGATCCAAAAAAATCGTTGCGTTCAAAAAACGCATTCGTCTTAGATTAAACTGTAAAATTTTTTGGAGCAGCTGCCGATGTTCATAGGTATCTTCCAAAGGCGTTCCACAAGAGCATTCCCAATACCACTTGCGATTTCGCTGAAAAACACGATAAAGATGGTCCTCGTGTTCCCATTGATACCTACCTTCTTCCTCGGGTGACGGAATAGCGGTATTTAACCATGCACCAATCGCTTTTACACTTGCATCGAAATCCATAAGCTCTGCACGTTGTAATCATATTATGATGTGTTTTTTGAAAAAAGTCCACCTTATTTTAAAACCACCGCCTTTTGTATCACTTTCATCAAAAAGCTTGACAGGATTCCTTTTAAAAGAGCTTACTAAAGTGTATATTTTAATGAAAAATACAAATACAACCTTAGTGACACAAAGAAAGCCATCCGATCAAAAGTGGTATTTGATCGATGCAGAAGGGAAAACTTTAGGTCGTTTGGCCGTCAAAATTGCCAATATTTTGCGTGGAAAAAACAAACCGACGTATACAGCGCATTGTGATACCGGTGATTATGTTGTAGTGATCAATGCGGAAAAAATAAAAGTAACCGGGCAAAAAGAATCGGATAAAACTTATGCAACGTACTCGGGGTATCAAAGCGGATTGCATGTCCGTACCTTGCATGAGTTGCGCCAAAAACGTTCTGAGTTAATTTTGGAGCACGCGGTTCGTGGCATGATGCCAAAAAACAATTTAGCGCGTCACATGTTGAAAAAGTTGCGTATTTGCGTCGGAAGCAATCACCCATATGCGGCACAATCTCCGATTGCAATGGAAAATTGATAAAAATATGGTAGCGGTTGCAACGAAAAAGAAAACTTCGAAAAAAAGTTCTGTCAAAGCAGGAACAAAAGAAAAATCGAAACCGGCTTCGAAGGTTGTAAAAGAAAAAGTTTCAAAAAAAGTTAAGACGAAAGTTAAAGCGCCGGTAGAAGAATTTATCGCTGTCGGTCGTCGAAAATCTGCCATCGCAAAGGTTCGTCTTTCTAAAGGTACCGGCGTTTGGTGGATGAACGGGAAAGAAATCGATCGCACAAAATTACCGGATGACATCCAAGCTTGCTTTTTGCAGCCATTTCGCGCGATCGAAGAGGATGAAACTGTATTCAATGTTCGCGTGTTTACATTGGGTGGCGGTTTTATGGGGCAAACTCAAGCGACCGTTTTGGGAATGGCGCGCGCCTTGGAAAAAATGAACCATGAATGGCGTCTTCCGTTGAAAAAAGCAGGATTGTTAACACGCGATTCGCGCATCAAAGAACGGAAGAAGCCGGGACGTCCAGGTGCTCGAAAGCGTTTCCAATTCTCGAAGCGGTAATCGAGAAGCTAAAAATAAGTAAGCGACTTTTTGTGACGCGTAGAGGCATAATGTGGTTTCGCAACGGTTCTCTGTGAGAGAGGATGAAAATGTTTGTAACATCTTTTAAAACCCATCACGTAATATGAGCCAACGTAATTTGCTTGCAAGCATTTCCCTTTTGCGGTTTGGTAAAAAAGGATTGGGGTTGTAGCTCAGTTGATAGAGCGCGTCGTTCGCAATGACGAGGTCGTCGGTTTGATCCCGACCAGCTCCACCAAGGTTTTAAAAAAATGACCGGAATCACGTCAGAGATTTCTCTTTCTGTAAGTAAAAGCGGATCGGAAAATTTGTAGCCTCCTCGTAAACATTCCTTGCTTACCTTTTATGGGAAAAGAAATTGCTGCTTTTACATTACCGGATATTCTTCCCATTCGTAAGCGATTAAACGAAGTGGATGCTCAATTGAGCCAACCGGATACCTTCCAAGATAATCAATTATCCTCTCAATTATCCCGTGAGCATCAATTTTTAAACCGAATCGTCCATTTGTACGAAACCGTTGTTTCTTTGCGCAAGCAGCAGCAAGATCTTTCGGCCACGTTATCTTCCGAAACCGACCCAGAGTGGATCGCATTGGCCGAACAGGAAAAAACCGCTTTAGAAACCAAATTAAACCATGCGTATCATGATTTGATGGTTGCCATGATTCCACCCGATCCCAGTGATTCGCGCAATACGATCTTGGAAATTCGGGCAGGTACAGGCGGCGAAGAAGCTGCTTTGTTTGCTGGAGATTTGTATCGCATGTATATGCGATTGGCTGAAAAGCAGCAATGGACTACCGAAGTTTTATCGGGACATCCTTCAGAAACCGGAGGGTTTAAGGAAATTATTTTTCTGATTCGCGGCGAAAACGTTTACAAAATGCTCAAGTATGAAAGTGGCGGCCACCGTGTGCAGCGAATTCCCATTACGGAAACCAACGGACGAGTTCATACTTCCTCTGCTACCGTTGCGGTGTTACCTGAAGCAAAAGAAGTGGATGTGGTCATCAAGCCAGAAGAATTGGAAATTTCTATTTGTCGAGCAAGCGGAGCCGGCGGGCAACATGTGAACAAGACGGATTCTGCCGTTCAGTTGTTGCATAAACCAACCGGGATGATTGTATATTGCGCGGATGAACGATCGCAGCAAAAGAACCGCGCAAAAGCTATGCAGGTACTTCGTTCAAGGCTATTAAAGCGAAAGCAAGAAGAAGAAGCACAAAAGTATGCCCATGAGCGCAAGCAACAAATTGGCTCCGGCGATCGCTCGGATCGCATTCGTACGTATAATTTTCCGCAAAATCGCATAACGGATCATCGCATCAATCTCACGGCTTATAATTTAGACCAGGTATTGGATGGTGAACTGATGGAATTCATTTCCGCTTTACAAAAAGCCGATGAAGAGGAAAAATTAAAATCTTTTTTGAAGCAAAAAACAAAGGTTGTGTAACTTACGCAAAAAAGGTTAAAAGTATATAAAAATATTTTATCAAACATTAGTATATCGAATTATGACAGAAATTCAAAAAAATGGCTCAGAACGCGAAGAAAATTCGATTCAAAAGGTAGCAAATCCGACAGTCGCGTCAGAGCCCAATCATCAAAAGAATCGTCAAAACCCTTCTCATTTACGGCAACGGTTGAAGAGGAAATCTTCCGTCACGGCGACCATTCGAGAAGATCATGCAAAGCAACCGAAAGAGCTGAAAACAGTCCAAATTGCAACAGCCGAGCGACTCAATTATCAAGAAACGTCGGTTAAAAACAAATCCGCAAGATTTTCGAAAGAACCGAATGAGTGTGGATGTGGTCAAGAGGATCGGAAGCAATACGAAATGCATTCTCCTTGTCGATGTCATTCGCACGAACCCAAAGGGGATTGCGTTTGTCGGTCGTTTTGGAACAAACTCAAGCGTTTTGTACGAGAATTGTTTGCGATCGATTCGAAGCAAGAAAAAACTTGCGAAGAGGTGAAACCTCATGCAAGAATGGTTCGAAAAAACCGGAATTACCGCCGTCAGCCGTATAATCGCCATCGTCACCGCAGCGAATAGCGCCATTTTATGGATAAAGTCTGCATTCAAGGCGGAACTTCATTGAACGGGGAGGTGGTAGTCAGCGGAGCCAAAAATGCCTGCATGGCCATGATGGCAGCTTCTTTATTAACCGATGAAGTGTGTATTCTTCGGAATGTTCCGCAATTGCGAGATGTGGATTTTTTTATCCAATTACTGCAAACGCTGGGGGTAGAAATCGAAGCATTAGAACCACATACCTGGAAATTGCAAGCGAAGCAGGTGGTCTATGAAGCGCCGTACGATCTGGTTCGTAAAATGCGCGCATCGGTATGCGTGATGGGAGCGCTAATTGGCCGCTTACGACGCGCTTCGTTGCCGCTTCCCGGTGGATGCATTATCGGAAACCGACCGATCGATTTACACTTAAAAGGTTTTCAAAAATTAGGCTGCTCGGTTTCGATGGAAGCGGGAATCGTGCAAATAAGCGCCGATCATTTGCAAGGAAATTCGGTTTTTTTAGGTGGACGATTTGGAAGTACGGTTACCGGAACTGCGAATCTGCTGATGGCTGCCGTATGCGCTCCGGGTACCACCACGATCGAAAGCGCTGCTTGTGAGCCAGAAATTGTGGATTTATGCCAATTGTTGCAGCAAATGGGAGCAGATATTGAAGGCATCGGAAGCCCTACGTTAAAAATTGTTGGGAAAAAATCGTTGCACGGCTTTGATTACACCGTGGTTGGAGATCGAATTGAAGCGGGGACGTTTTTATTAGCTGGATTGGTCACGCAAGGAAACGTAAAAGTTGTCGGGTGCCCGCCGCAATTTCTCAGCGCTTTACTTCATGTATTAGAAAGCATCCACGCGGAAATTTCCTACCATCCATCCGTTCCATCGATCGAAGTGTTTCCCTGCCTGGAACGATTGATTCCTTTTGAGATCACCACTTTGCCTTTCCCCGGATTTCCAACCGATTTGCAAGCGCAGATGTGTGTATTAGGAATTTGCATTCCCGGGATCAGCTTGATTACCGAGCGTATCTATCCACAACGCTTTATGCACCTTGCGGAATTACAACGATTGGGTGCGCATATTTTACTGGAAGATAGTACCGCTATTTTACAGGGAGGAAGTGCTTTGTCGGGTTCGGAGGTGATGGCGTCTGATTTACGAGCCAGCGCTGCGCTTTACTTGGCAGGATTAGCTGCAGAAGGAACAACCGTGATTCACCGCGTTTATCATGTGGATCGCGGTTACGAAGCCTTTGATCAAAAATTGCGGAACGTAGGTGCAAAGATTCAACGCGTAGAAGATCATTAAATTTTTTGAAATTTTTAAAAAAAGGGGTCGATATACTTCCTTAGTTATGTCTATTCCTATTCTTTTTGAAAAAGCAACGCATTTAGCTACCAACGAAACCATTCAGCAGGGTGTACAAACGGAGAAAACGAATCGAGAACAACCGACTTCTCCGGAAGCAAATGTCACGAAAACCGCACAAACCATTACCGATTCGGTCATTGCAAGCGGTAAAACCATCCCTCAAGTGGTCATTGAAAATAGTGATTCTAGCCTTAAAAAAGCAGAACAAATGGATACGCTCAATCGTGATTTAGGGGTATCTCCTGTCCGAAGTGCTATTGAAACCACTGCGGATTCAAACCTACCGCCCACGGAAATCAACACTAAGCAAGGCCTCTAAACTTTGGTGAACGATGCAGGATTCGAACCTGCGACCTACTGCGTGTGATGCAGGCGCTCTAACCAACTGAGCTAATCGTTCAATAGGTTTTTCTCTGACGATACAAAAACACCAAAAGAACAATTGTCAGAGAAAGTGAAAGATTCCGCACTAAAATTTCAAGCAAACAACTCTTTCTAAAAGCTTTTTTAAAAGACATTTAAAAAACTTACTTCTGGTGGACGGTACAGGACTCGAACCTGTAACCTCCCGGATGTAAACCGGACGCTCTAACCAGTTGAGCTAACCGTCCGAGGGTGGTTGTTTTATTCTCCGTCGTTTCCGATCGCATTAACCGGGCAAAAATCAATTTCGTCGTTACAGAGTTGAATCTCTTTTTCGGAAGATGGTTGTTTTTTTACATATGAAGTACCATCTGCACGTGCACCAAAAATTTCTGGCGCATCTTGCTGACAACGCATGCAACCGATGCATTGATCATCGACATAAAATTTACCGCGAACATTTTCTGGAACTTTCTTTTCTTTGCTAGCCATATGTAAATGATTATCCGGTAACGCCCACCACCGTCAAGATTTAAAAACAAAGCCTCCTTGAAATAAAGCAGCAAGGTAACGATAAAATCCTTTTCTTCTGCGATCGTTTCTCTTATAATGAAAAAATATGGCTCACTTGGAACAAGTGCAAACGCAAACGCAGGTTTTAGCGCCACAGCTTCGGCAAAGTTTGAAAGTGCTGCAAGCGTCTGCGTTGGAATTGCGGGCGATGGTTCAAGAAGAAATTGCGACCAATCCGATGTTAGAAGAAATTCCGAATGAGGAAAACAAGTCCAAGGGGAAAGAGAAGGAAAATATAGAACGCGATACCTATACAAATTTTTCCAATTCTTCCTCTTCAGAAGCTAACAAACATCATGCATTTTTGATGGATTCCATTACCAACGAAACTTCTTTGCAAGAGCATTTGCAAGAGCAAGTTGGTTGCATGGAGTTACCAAAAAAGTTGCGAGAAATCGTTGATTTTATCATTGGGAGCTTAAACGAAAAAGGGTTTCTGGAGCTTTCGACCGAAGATTTAATGCAACAAACGGCCAGCAATCATACGCAAGTGATGCGCGCATGTTCCCTTGTGCAATCGTTAGATCCGGTCGGGGTTGGCTGTAAAGATGTCTTATCGAGCTTAAAGGTACAATTGATTCATCAGCACAAAGCCGACTCTTTAGCGTTCAAAATTTTATCGAATCATTACGATTCTTTATTGCGAAACAAATTGGCTGATATTGCACGTGCCTGTTCGGTTTCTGTCGGAGAAGTACAAGCAGCCATTCGCAACGACATTTCTACCCTTCATCCCAACCCAGGAAGTGCTTATGTTTCTCACAAAACGCATGCCATTATTCCGGATGTGCGTATTTATAAAAATGACCTGCAGCAATGGATTGTGGAAGTCAACCGCCCTTATTTGCCTCAACTGCGCATTGGTAATCAATACAAAACCTTATTAGCCAAAAATTTAACCAAGGAGGACCGTTCGTACTTACGCATCAAAATGCGCTCGGGGCGATTTTTAATCCAAGCCATTTTACAGCGACAGAAGACCGTTGAGCAAATCGCACGCGTGTTATTGCATCGGCAATACGATTTTTTTGAAAAAGGGATTGGACATCTAAAACCGCTTACCTTGCAATCCATCGCGGAAGACTTAGGGGTCCATGAGACAACGGTTAGTCGCGCAACCGCCAACAAATATATCGATACCCCTTTTGGCATTTTTACCTTTAAGTACTTTTTTACAAAAGGCTTGCCAGGCGAAAATGGAACCGCTATTTCTAATAATACCTTGAAGCAGCAATTGCAAAAAATTGTGTCGGAAGAAGATAAGCATCATCCTTACAGCGATCAGCAACTGGCTGCCTTATTGGCAAAAAATTATCAGGCAAAAATTGCCCGACGAACGGTTACCAAATACCGTGAAGTTTTGGGGATTTTAGCCGCTAATTTGCGCCGGCAGTATGATTAGAAATGAATTTGCACGAGTATCAAGCAAAGGAATTGCTACAATCATTTCACCTACCGATCCCCTTAGGAGTCTGCTTGGAAGACAACAAGGCTTCTACTTTACAACAAGCTTTGCAGGTTTTTAAGCATCACGCCAAAGTAGCCGTTAAAGCGCAAATTCATGCGGGAGGTCGTGGGAAAGGTTGTTTAAAAGAAAATGGCTTACCGGGTGTCCAATTGGTTCCTCTTGCTCAAGTGCCCGAAGCCGTTGCTTCGATGTTCCAAAAAACCTTGGTTACCAAACAAACCGGCCCCGAAGGAAAACGCATTCACAAAGTTTATTTGATGGAATGTGTTGCAGTACAACAGGAATTTTATTGCTCGATTTTGTTGGATCGTACACAACAACTTCCCATTTTGGTAGCTTCTCCTCAAGGCGGTTGTGATATTGAAGAACATCCTGAGTACATCCTCACGATTCCTATTGACTCCTTATTGGGGCTCCAAACTTTCCAAGCTCGAAGAATTGCAGAATGGTTTCAATTAAAGGAAGCGGCTTTTTCGGAATGCATCACTTTTTTGCTTCACTTGTACCACGCATTTGTCGCATGCGATGCGTCGATGATTGAAATCAACCCGCTGGTTTTGACGAAAGATCAGCATCTTTTGCCGCTTAATGCAAAAATTCAACTGGATGATAACGCGCGGTTTCGTCATCCCGAATGGGACAAACTAGAGGATTTGCACGAAAAAGATCCGCAAGAGCTTAAAGCGGCTTCCTTGCAATTACACAATTATATTGCGCTTGATGGCAACATCGCTTGTTTGTCCAATGGCGCCGGTTTATGCATGGCAACGATCGACTTGATGCATCATCTCGGGGGGAAAATCGCAAATTTTTTGGATATTGGCGATAGTGCTTCGGAAGAGCAAATTGAGGCGGCTTTGCATCTTATTTTCAACCATTCATACGTAAAGGGTGTTTTTATCAATCTGTTCGGTGGCACATTAGCGTGCGATCAGGTGGCCAAAAAACTTCTGCAGGTACTTCCAAACGTTTCTCGTGTAGTGCCGGTCGTTGTGCGATTCAAAGGGAACCGCGCACAAGAAGGAAAATCGCTTTTGGATCAGAAACAAAACCATTTACCGATTTTTGTTATGGAAGATACCGAACAAGCTATTAAAACCCTTTTGCAAAAAACATAGAAAACTTATGAGTATTTGGATCGATACCTCTACACGCGTTTTAGTCCAAGGGATTACGGGGCACGCAGGTCTTTTCCATACTCGTCGATGCTTGGATTACGGAACAAAGATCGTTGCCGGTGTAACCCCCAGGAAGGGTGGAGAAACGGTTCATGGTTGCATCCCAATTTTTAATACCGTTGCGGAAGCTTGCGCGAAAACGCACCCAGATGCTTCGATGATTTTGGTACCAGCTGCCAGCGCCACCGATGCAATTTTGGAAGCAATCGATGCGAAAATTCCTTTAGTCATTTGCATCACCGAGCATATTCCAACGCAGGATATGACTCGCATACGACAAACGTTACGATACAGCCAAACGCAGTTAATTGGCGCAAATTGCCCGGGAATCATTGCGCCCGGCAAATGCAAAATCGGAATCATTCCGCAAGAAATTTGCCTAGAAGGTTCTATAGGCGTGGTTTCGCGATCAGGAACCTTGATGTTTGAAGCCATTGAGCAACTCACTCAAGGCGGGTTGGGGCAATCAACGTGTGTAGGAATTGGAGGGGATCCGATCACAGGTACCTCTTACCCGGAAGTGTTAGAAGCCTTTGAGAACGATCCGCAAACAAAAGGTATTGTTTTGATAGGGGAAATCGGAGGGGATGCAGAAGAACGCGCTGCGGATTATATTCGAAAAAACATCCGAAAACCGATCGTTGGATTCATTGCGGGACATCATGCCCCGAAAGGAAAGCGCATGGGACACGCAGGAGCGATAATCTCTGGCCATACGGGAACCGCTGCTTCGAAGATACAAGCCTTACAGGCATCGGGCGTAAAAATGGCGACCTACCTAAGCGACATAGGAGATGTGATTCGCCAAACTTTTAAGAGGTAAGTATTTTCATTTGATTTTTTCAAAAAAAATAGGTAAAAGAAAGAAAGAAAGGGAAATCAAAAAAATAAAAATGCCATTACCAAATGACAAATTAAATTTAGAAGAAGAACAAGATAGGGGTGCCGAACTTTTAGATAATAATATTGATTTATA
>JAGDCJ010000039.1 GCA_017958565.1 Opitutales bacterium | reverse complement strand
TTTGGATACTAGGAGCGGTATACGCAGGTACAATCGTGTTTATATCAAGCGGTCGGATGGCATGGATGGTTACCGGGTGCACCTTATTTGTATGGTGTGCGTATGTTTTATGTAAAAATTTTTATCGAAAACGATGGACGACATTGATTTTGTTCATGGTTGTGTTTTTTGGAATCTATCGATGTTGTTGTTCGATCCCTCGTGTAAAAATATCAATTAGTACTATAAAACACAGAAGGAATTTCCATGAAGCACGGTTTGTTTTGGCGCAAGATGGGTGGAAAATCGTGCAGAGCAAACCTTGGTTTGGTCATGGAATTACGACAACACCATTGCACTATTTAGAATCCCAGCCAGAGGAAGTGTATCATTTTTGGCAATTGCATGTAGCTCCTGTCCAATTTTTGATCGAATTTGGATGGGTGGGGGGAGTAGCGTTTTTTGCGATCTTAGGAACGGTTTTCTATGGAAGTTGCCGCCTTTTACGATCGGCTTCTTTTTCACGCCAGCAAAAATGTTTGATTTTTGGATGTTTCACGAGTTTCTTGGCTTATTTGAGCACCAATAGTGAGGATACTTTTGAAGCATGGGCCTTAGCCGGATGGGTCGGTTGGATCATCGGTTTTCTTTGGTTTTTATCGGATGTTCGAAAAAGATCACAAGAGTGTTTGCAACAAGCTACCATTTTAAAATATTTGGTAAGTGCTGTAGCTATAGTTTGTGGATATGGAAGCATTTGCGAATGTAAAGGCCGGTGTGCTTTCGATCGCTTTGTTCAAAAAACGGACGCAGGGGACAAATCCGCGGAGGTTGATCTGCAACGTGCGTTGCGAGCAGATCCGAAACAGATATTTTATTGGAATCACGGGGGGTATGCAAAAACGCGTGAGGCGTTCCCCTATTCCAAGGAAGGTATGCAACATGCACTCTCGTATTACGAAACATCTCTGCAAATCAATCCCCATCAAGTGGATATATTAGAAACATGCGGTGCTTTGTATGCAACCATTGGGAACATTCTGAAAGCGGTACGTTATTACACGCAAGCTGTTTTGTGCGTACCGTATCATACTTTTGCCTACGCGCAATTGCTCGAGCTTTTGCGTATATATGGAAGTACCGCCTTGTATCAAGAATGGGTTGCGCAAACAGCGTACGCGATGCCAATGGTCATTTTTTCACAGAAAAGACTCCTTCTTATGTTCCAGAATCATCCGGAGTTACGAAGGGCAGTAATGGAATTGTTTCAACAAACCGAGCACAACCATCCAGAATTGGTAGAGAGTCGATCATGGAACCAAGAAAAAAATCGATGGTGTGACGAAAATTTTTGTGGTTCTTGGAATTATTGGATGCAAAACCTAAACCAGGGAACTCTTTTATATCCGTTTTATCAACTTGATTTACGACAGTATAGTACCGATGCTTTGCGATGGCATGGAGGAGCAGCGCCTACCTTTCAAATCGCCACCCTTGTTCCGATCAACCATTGCTTGCGATCCCTTTCAAGACAAAATTCTTTTTTTGTTCCGAAAAGTTTAGAGATGGAGGTGGAAATGCAATTTCATCCAGGTTGCAAATATGCACGGGAGCTTTTGGAACCGCTGATAAAAAAAACACTCGCTGCGTTTGAATAAAATTTAAACATTTGCGTTAGTTTTTCTTGCTTTTTTTCTCGATTTATCTCATCAAAGGAGGATGGCTTCTTCCTCAGATTTATCGCAATTGCGGCATTCAGCAGCCCACGTATTGGCAGCGGCTGTGTTGCGTTTATTTCCCGGAGCAAAGTGTGATATCGGTCCAGCGATCGAAAATGGGTTTTATTACGATTTTGATTTGCCGCGAACCTTAACCATGAAGGATCTGGAAGCGATTGAAGCGGAAATGAAGCGGATTTTATCGGAAAACCAACCGTTTGAACGGATAGAAGTTTCTCGAGAAGAGGCCAAGCGGCAGATGGAGCGGCTACATCAACCGTACAAATGTGAACGATTGGCGGATATCCCGGAAGGAGAAACGGTTTCTTTATACCGCAATGGAGAGTTTTTGGATTTGTGCCGAGGGCCTCATGTGGAACGAACCGGATGCATTCCGGCTATTAAATTGCTGTCCATTGCCGGCTGTTATTACCGAGGGGATGAGCATCGACAACAACTGCAGCGTATTTATGGAACGGCTTTTTTTTCCGAAAAAGATTTGGAAGCCTATTTGCAGCAATTGGAACAAGCAAAAAAGCGCGATCATCGCAAGTTAGGCGTTGCATTAAACTTGTTTGTGATCGATGAAATGGTAGGGCCAGGCTTGATTTTATGGACGCCCAAAGGAACGATTTTACGAAAACAATTGCAAGCGTTTTTGGAGGAGGAGTTGAATCGCCAAGATTATGTGCAGGTGATGACGCCCCACATTGGGAAACTCGATTTGTTTAAAACATCCGGTCATTACCCGTATTACAAAGAATCTCAATTTGCGCCAATTTGGGAGCGAGATAGTTTAGAAAAAGCGTTTCAAGCCTCTCGTTCGTGCGAAGAGCTTCGGCAGCGGTTAGAGGAAAATGCAACGGTCGATGGATTTTTGTTAAAGCCGATTAATTGCCCCATGCACGTGCGGTTATACGCTTCGCAACCTCGTTCATACCGAGAATTACCGATTCGTATGGCGGAGTTTGGAACGGTGTATCGTTGGGAGCAATCGGGGGAGTTAAGTGGCCTTACGCGCGTGCGTGGTTTTACGCAAGATGATGCGCATATTTTTTGCCGAGAAGATCAATTGGAAGATGAGTTGTCTGGCTGTTTGCAATTGATTCATACCATTTTTACCACCTTAGGAATGAGCGATTATCGTGTGCGCATTTCGCTACGCGATCCAAAATCGGACAAGTACATTGGAGAAAAGTCGTTGTGGGAAAAAGCAGAAAACGGTTTGCGAAAAGCAGCGAAACAATGCACGCAACCGGTGACAGAAGCGATAGGAGAGGCGGCTTTTTATGGCCCCAAGTTGGATTTTATCGTTCGAGATGTGTTGGGTCGCGAATGGCAGTTGGGAACCATCCAAATCGATTACCATTTACCTTATCGTTTTCATATCCATTATATAGGTGCGGATAATCAACCGCATATACCGATTATGATTCACCGAGCGCCGTTTGGTTCTATGGAACGATTCTGCGGGTTGCTCATCGAGCATTTTGGCGGTGATTTCCCCTTATGGTTATCCCCCGAGCAAGTGCGTATCTTGCCGATTCAGGAGGACGTGATTCCCTACGCGAGAGAATTATCTGCACAGTGTAAGCAAAAGAATATTCGTGTTTCGGTCGATGATCGATCGGAAACGTTAAATGCAAAAATTCGAGCAGCGGAAGCAGAAAAAGTTCCTTACGTGTGGGTGGTTGGGAGAAAAGAAAAAGAAGGGAAGACGGTTTCGGTTCGTTCGCGTTGTCAACCCAGCCACAAGGGTTCTTATTCGCTCGAAACCATTTTCGAGATTTTGAGAAAAGAAATCGAAACGCGGCAATTGCCGGAATCGATGCAAAAATAATTTTTTAATTTTCTTTGCCGTCAAAAATGCGGCTGGATAATCCGGTGCTTCCTGTTTGCGAATAAGCAGAGGAATCGGTTGGAAAGAAAGAGGAAGAAGCTTCCTCACGGGTTTTTGCATACGAAGCAAGCGGTGGGTGTGGCCATGGGATCGGAGAAAAATCATTGGGTTGAAACGTAGCATGAGGGAGAGTATCGGGTAATGTTTCAAAAGAAGGAAGCGAAGCGTATAAACGATCCTCAATGGTTGTTCGGAGAGAAGAAATCGGCTGTTTGGGAGAGGAATAAATGGAAAAATTGTAATCGGTTTGGATGGCATCTGGGCGAAGATCAAAAATTTCTTTTTCCGTCAAACGGAGTTCATAAAACGTAAAAAAGGGCGTATTCTGTGGGTATAACAGTACCGGTTGAGCCGGTAAAGGTAGGTGTGGAATCCAGCTGGCTTGTTTTTCGAAAACCACCAGCCATCCGCACAAAAGAAAAAGAATGTTCATTCTTCTGGTTCAACCGCTACCTGAAGAGAAGTAATCCCTTGTCCTTTAGCGGTCGAAAGAATGTCTAGTACTTGTTGAAACGGCAAATGTTTGTCCAAGCGTAACAGTAACGAACGAGGTATAGGAGCAGAAAAAGCCTGATCTCGTTGAGAAAAATCATATTGATGATGACGGAAAAAAATGCGAGCTTGTGCATCAACCATCAGCACCTCTTCTGCAGGTAATGCGTATTGATAAGACCAAGAGAGGTTAAAGTGCGGTGTTTCGATAGGGATCCCAGGTGGACAAAGCCATTTTGAGCTTAAAAGGAACATGCCGACCGCAAGTACACACAAGTTCACGTAGGGTACCCATTGTAATGAAACAGAAGAGCATTCTGATAATTCCAGCTGTGCGCGTAATCCGATCGGTTCAAGGGTATTGACAAACTTCATAGCCGTTTGATTTCTTTGCGTTTGGAGTACGTAGCCGATGGTTGATTGTTTTTGCTCTCTCTTTCCATTTCTATTTCAAGTCGATCTTGGTCCTTTTCCCACTCTCGAAGGTATTTTTTAGGGCTTTTACGATTATAGGGCGTTGGCCAAGGCATTTGGGTGCAAATGTCGGTATGTTCTTTTTGGCAAACTCGGCAGTACCAACCATTTGCAAGAGAAGGAACAAGAACCATTAGGAGGAGGTACCAAGAAGGACGAAAACGTATCATGATCATATTTTCGGTTTTTTTAAATAAAAGAACAAATTTATTTCATTTGTGGAAAGAGGGTGATGGTTGGCTTTCTGAAAACGTTTCAGGAATGGTTCATTTCGGTACGGTTTCGTTGCACTCGAAGGAATGTTGTTGAAAAAAGACCAGCCATTCACTAGCGGTCCATTCTAAATCGAACACGAAAGATCGTATGCGACCGTTTAAAAAATGGTACGCAAGCGTAAAAACGAACAATTCCAGCAATCCAATGAGTGTAACGGAGAGCGCAGAGACCAATAACGGCGCGAAACTCATCAAGTAGGTGTACGCTGATTCTTTCGATAACGAGAAAAATCCTTGCAAAAGGTAAAAAACCGAACCGATTAACCCCACCAATGGTGCGATTTGCCCAATCAGCCGTAACGATTCCATCCGTTTTCGCAAGACCGGTAACTCCAGGAGAGCGTTTTGTTGCAAAATATTTCGCAAGAGAGCATTGGGTTCTTGACGATGCAAGAGAGCAATTTTGGTTAATCGAGCTACGGCTCCAGGCGTTTGCTCACAAATTGATAACGCTTCTTCGAAACGAGAATTTTGCAATAAGGTCTCAATGCCTTGCACGAACGACTTCGGTTGGATTCGTCCTTTATGTAGAAAAATGAACCGCTCGGTAAAAAATAACAGCCCTAAAAGCCCCAAAAATCCTAACGGATACAGGAAAAAACCGATGGTTGTATCGCCATTCATTTATTCCGAAATTTCCATCGGTTTATAGATGACAGGACCCCACAAATGATCGGCCCAATTGGTAGGAATTCGCGTACCGTTGTTAATGCTTTCAATACGACGATTGGCTAATTGGGCAGCAGAAGATTCCGGCGCGAATAAACGAACTTCTTGATAAAACGGTAATGCTCCTTCCGGGTAATGACGCCGCAAGTAAAAGAATTCTCCAAACAGCAGTCGGCTTTTTGCGTACAAATTTTGCGCTTTTTGTAGGCGTGCTTTTGCGATTGCAATCTCTTTTGAGAGATCCTCTCGCTGGCCAAACAGCAGCAAAAATTCCTCGCAACTGCTGACCGCGCGTTGCGTAACTCCTTGATCGTTTGCCGCGCTGTTGAGCATCGATAAGTAAATTTCTGACTGCAACAAATAGGCACTCGGAATCCATTCCGATTTGGGGTAACGATCGATCAATTGTTCCAGGGTTTCGACTGCCTTGGCCGGTTCTCGATCGAGTTGCTGTAATTCCGCTGTATACAGTAACGCTTGGGGAGCATACGAAGAGCGAGGAGAATGAGAGACGATGTACTGAAACCCTTCAATCGCCTGCTTTGGATCTTTAAAAAAGGATAAAATTTTTGAAGACCGTTTGGCCTGTTCGTATTTTTTCATTAAGTAGCAAGCGATCGTAAATCCTTCTTGTACAGCGACATCGTACAAAGGATAATCGGGGTAGTTTTTTAGGACAAAAGCCAGTTTTTGGAAAGCCGAATCATACTTTTTTTGAGAGGCGAGGATACGGCTCCATGCATGAAAACTTTTGGGTGCTGCTTGGGTTTCTAAAAACTGTCGGCAAACAATTTGGTAGTTTTTAGCGGCAACATAAGCATTGCCCGATTCTTCATACGCTTTCCCTTGCTCAAAAAATTCAGCGGCTTGTTGCTCACGAAACGGGCTTTGCATCGCAATTTGCTCAGGAGGAATATCGTTTTTTACGACTTTACAGCCACCCAGCAAGAGCAAAAGTCCAAAAGGTACCCACCGTTTCATATCCTTTATCCTGCGGGTAAATGATGCTTTTGTCAATGGTATCTGCAAAGCTTTTTTCTGAAAGAAAATACAGATTCTCGGGTTTTTTACTGCTGCAACAAAGTTGCTCCCCAAGTGAGTCCTCCTCCGAAAGCAACCAACAAGATGCGATCGCCTGGTTGGAATCGTCTTGCGGCTTTAGCTTGTGCCAACACAATCGGAATAGAAGCGGAAGAGGTATTGCCGGTTTGGTCAATATTGCAAATCATTTGTTCCATGGGGAACGATAATTGTTGCGATAGAGCTTGTACAATGCGCATGTTGGCTTGGTGTGGAATCAGATAGCGGATGTCGGCGGTGGTAAGGGAGTTTCTTTGTAAGATGGTCGTAACCGCTTCTGTCATGTGACGAACCGCAGCTTTAAATAACTCACCGCCGTTCATCGTAATCGAATGCAGGTGTGCTTCTACCGTTTGAAGCGAAGCGGGTTGTAAGGAGCCGCCTGCCGGGACGCATATCAAAGAAGCAGCAGAACCATCTGCGCCTACTATGTTATCCAAAATTGTCAAACCAGAATCTTTTCCAACGACAACGGTACCCGCTCCATCCCCAAACAACACGCAGGTACTGCGGTCCTTCCAATTTGTGATGGAAGATAATTTTTCACTTCCGATCACGAGACCATGATGATAGTGCTCGTTTTGTAAAAAATGGCGTGCAATCTCCAATGCATATAGAAATCCTGCACAAGCTGCGTTGATGTCCAATGCGGCAATGGGTCGCAATCCCAATTTATTTTGTACCAATGCTGCAGCGGAAGGAGTCGGCATATCCGGCGTAATGGTTGCAACGATCAAAAAATCAATGTCCGTCGGTTGCAATTGGGCATCTTGAAGGGCTTGTTGTGCTGCTTGATAAGCTAAATCCGAGCAGGCTTCTTGCTCGGAGGCAAGGTGCCGTTGACGAATGCCGGTGCGGGTACGGATCCATTCATCGGACGTATCGACGATTTTCGCCAAGTCATCGTTGGTGACAACCCGTTCCGGTAAATAGGAACCCACGCCTTCAATATAGACCCGTGAAGGATTTATACCGTTTGTCTTTGAAAGAGAAGCTTTCTGCTTTTGGTTCATGGTTTTTTTGAAAAAACGTCCAGCAACGTTTTTATTCCGATGAAGAGGAAAGTTTTTCAAATAACGCATTGGCTTGGTGGATGTCTGTTTTGACGGTTTGTATAGGATACACTTCAATGCAAGCAAGCATCATTTGAATCGCACCTGCAATGGCCGCAGCTTTACTGGAACCGTGTGCTTTAAAGACCCAACCGTTCAGGCCCAGTAAAGGTGCGCCGCTGAATTTTTCAGGCGCTAACTGTTTTTTCATCTCCTGGAAAGCACCTTGACAAAAAAAGGCTCCCAATTTGCGGATACAGGTTTCCTGTATTTTTTCTTTCAAAAAAGATTGAATCTGTAAAAAGAGCGATTCGCAGGTTTTCAGAATGATATTTCCTACAAAGCCATCGCATACAACCACGTCAACTGTCCCTTGAAATACGTCAAATCCTTCGATTAATCCGGTGTAAGAAAGGTTTTTGCACTGTTTCAAGATCGTATGTGCTGTTTGGATCGGCATATCCCCTTTCCCTTCTTCCGTCCCAATTGTAAGCAGGCCAATCCGTGGATGCGGGAGTTGCAAAACTGCTTGGGCAAAATGGGAGCCTAAAATCGCGTTATGAACTAAAACCTTTGCCTCATGCGTTGGATTGGCTCCGACATCAATTAAAATAAAACGGTTCGTTTTGGTAGGAATGATACTGGCTAGGGAAGGGCGATTGATTCCTTCAATGGTTCGCAGTTTTAAGGTACTACTTGCCATTAAAGCGCCAGTATTTCCACAACTTAAAAAAGCATTCCATCGTCCGTCTTGTATTCCTTCTATACCTTGGAACATCGAAGCTTCTTTTTTATGCTTTAAAGCTTGTAGCGGATTTTCATCCATGTGGATGACTTCGGAAGTGTGTTGTAGACCGATCAATGGTGATGTTGAAAGACCATAACGATCCACCAAAGGTCGTACGATGGTTTCATCACCTAGCAGCGTGATTTTTTGTATACGAGGAGCAACGGCTTGCAACGCACGATGAATGCCGGCCACCACCTCTTCGGGTCCATAATCCGAGCCCATCGCATCAATACCAATGCAAAATTTTTGCAACGATGGCTGTTGGGGCCCAAAAGACATGAGCGAATTATAGCTTGATCTCTAATACCTGCCGATCGCGATACATTCCGGTTACTGGATCGACACGATGTAGAAGGCGTAATGTTCCATCCGCTGTTTTTGCAAAAGTAGGTAAGGATTTGACATGCGCGCCACGGCGTAAGCGACTGCGTCTTTTCGACTGTTTTCTTTTCGGTTGTCCCATAAAAATTCTCCCTTTTGTCAATTTTTAGAAAGCCATTTTTAGACCCAAATGTCAACCTGATTCCATCGAGGAGGTAATGAAAAAACGGCGATTGGTTTTTTGAACAAAAAGATTTTGGAATGGCGGAAACGTTACCGTCTGCGGTTGGTGAACCAAATCGACCCCAAAACTCCTAAAGCCATGATCGGTGGATAAAAACAACCTTGTAAAATATCAAAAGCGCTAAGATGAATCGATTCCGACAAACTGGTTGCAATGAGGATTTGTGCGCCATAAGGAATCATGCCTTGCACGATGCAAGAGCTGGTGTCGAGTAAACTAGCGGTTCGCTTTGGATTGACGCCATAATGATGTCCCAATTCTTTCGCTAGAGCCCCGGAAGTAATAATGGCAATGGTGTTATTGGCGGTTAACAAATTCATGACACCCGTTAAAAAACAGATCCCTAGTTCACATGTGCGGCGGTTTCGAATCCATCGGTGAGTAATTTGCAAGATGTAGGCGATGCCACCGTTGTAACGGATTAAAACGAGCAATCCGCCGGCTAACAAAGAAACCAAGATGGTGGTGGTCATTTCCTCGGTTCCTTTTCCGATGATCGAAAAGGCGTCTAAGAGAGAAAAGGCTCCATAATAGAGCCCAATCAGGGTGTTGAGAATGGTTCCGAGAAATAATAGGAACAAGACATTGATGCCAAATATTCCCAAAAATAGGAGTAAAAAATAGGTAGAAGTTTTTACAAAAATTTCGGCTGATAACGATGACTCGATCGGTGCGTGGGCGGTATGGGAAAAGATCGGTAAAGCGTATACAAAAACGCAAACAAGTGCGGGCAAGAGTACAATTTTCAAATTATAAAGCATTTTGTCGCGCATTTTTACTCCTTGCGTGCGTGTAGCGGCAATAGTGGTGTCGGAAATCAGCGATAAGTTATCGCCAAACATCGACCCACCCACGACGGCTCCGATGAACAACGACGATGAAAATCCCATGTTTTGGGACAAGGAGACCGCAATGGGAACCATGGCGGCGATGGTTCCGCAGGAAGTCCCGATAGCAAGCGAAATGAAGCAAGCAATCATAAAAAATCCAGAAAGCATGAAAGAAGAGGGGATCCACTGCTGCGCCAGCGCAACGGCGGCTTCCACACCGCCGATTGCTTTTGCGGTTGCGGTAAATGCTCCGGCACAAATAAACACCAGGCACATGATCATAATATCTCGGTGACCCATGCCCAGTGCGAACAATTCCATTTTCCGATGTAAGCTTTCTTGACGGTTTAGGCATAAAGCGGTTGCGGAAGATAGGAGAAACGCAATGGTCATCGGTACCTTGTAAAAATCCTTTGTTGCAAAGGCAAAACCAAAATAAAAAGCAACAAAAATGACACAAGGAAACAGCGCTTTTCGGCTAGAAACTCGCCACGGCTTTGGAAACTCCTCTTCGACCGTTTTATTAGACAGGTGGTGGTTCTCAAGATGATGAAAAGACATCATGTGCGTATTGGGTTAATTCCAATGCGGGTTTTTGGGTAGATAAGGGGCTTTCATTGCAAAAGGGTAAAATTGTAACATCAAAGTTTCCCATAAACGCGTGTTGGTCCCCAAAAAAATCGATGGCAACGGAAAGGGAATCGGCAGCCATTGTTTTTGTTCCATTTCAGATGCAAATTGTGAAAAATCCCAACCGACGTATCCACAAAACGCTTTAAATTTCATATGAGGATGCTGTTCCGCACATTGGGATAACGCGTTTGGATTCAAATCGAAGTGCCATTGCATATGGTGAGGTGATTGATATTCTAAACCTGTAATGGTCAATTTTTCCGGCTGACAAGGGCCTCCGCAATAAACGGGGATGGTATCCAGGATTTGATTATTGGAAGGTTCTTCAAAATCGCTTACCATCAATCGTAGCGGCTGATTGATGCACAACCCCATAATTCCCGATGGTTGACTGCGAATAATGACAACCACTTTTTGTGCGAATGGGTTTCCGGAAGGTACCTGTGCGAGTAGAATCATGCCAACTGGCGGAAGAGGAATTTTTTCCATTTTATAAACGTTTGAAAGGGACTGAAGATTCGGAAAACAACCGCGTCACGAGATCATCATTGTGGTAATCCTCATTAAAATAACAGCGTTCAATTCCGAGCGCAAGTAACGCTTTTGCGCAATGGATGCAAGGGAAATGGGTAACGTATACGGTTGCTTTTTGTGTAGAAACACCACGGCGTGCAGCATCCGTAATAGCGTTTTGTTCGGCATGTACCGTCAATTGTTCATGTTGATCGCGAACAACGGATTGATGCGGCATCCCGGCTAAAAAACCATTATAACCTGTGGCAATGATGCGGTGGTTTTCTTTCGAGACCAACACGCAACCGACATGCAATCGTTCACAGGTAGAGCGCGTGGAAAGAAGCCAGGCAATCGACATAAAATACAAATTCCAAGAAGGACGTTGCGGAAGAGCTTGAATCCATTGTTTCAACGTTTCTAATGATTTTGTATCGTCCGACATTTAACCTTTTCCTTTTTTCGGAAATTTTATACGCTTTTCCCTATGAGCACAAGACTTTCTTGGCCTTATCAAATGAGTGTTGCGTTTTTTCGCATGGTTTTTCGATGGGGTTATCGACGGAAAGTTTATGGGTTGGAGCATGTGCCATCGACCGGTGGGGTGATTTTAGCGGGTAACCATGTTAGTTATTTGGATCCGCCATTGATTGCGGTGCATTGCTCTCGTCAACCGGTGTACTCGTTTGCGCGACAAACCTTATTTCAGCATGGAATGGGTTGGTGGTTTCGACGGCTTTATATGCTTGAGGTGGATCGCGATAAAGGAAGCGATTTGCACGCTTTTCGGCAGGTTCTTCAATTGCTCCAAAACCATCAGGTGGTCCAAATGTTTCCGGAGGGTACGCGCTCTCCCAATGGGGTTTTGCAACGAGGGAAAAAAGGAGTGGGATGGTTTTTGCTAAAAGGCCGCGTACCGGTCGTACCGGTGCGCGTGTTTGGAACCTTTGAAGCCTGGCCAAAAGGAAAACGCTTCCCGAGTTTTCGCCCACAAATTTCGGTGGTTTTTGGGAAACCGCTTTTACCAGATGATTTTGCATCTTGTCAAAACGATCCCGATCCCTACCAGGCTGCCAGCGATCGGGTGATGCAAGCCATTGCTAATCTTCATCGACCGATTGACGAAGAAAGGAAGGGAAAGTGATGAAACCGAAGCCATTGTTGTTGATTGTCGATGATGAAAAGCACACGAGGGAAGGCCTTGCGCAAGTGTTTGCAGAAAAATTTGAAGTGTTTACTGCTTCTCAGCCGGAGGAAGCCTTTCGGTTGATGCGTACCGAAATTTTTGATGTGATTTTGACCGATTTGCGAATGGGTTCTCAAAGCGGATTATCGGTGATCGATCAAGCGCTGCAGCTTCCAAACCGACCGATTTGCATTTTGATGACCGCTTATGGAACGATTGAAATCGCGGTGGAAGCGATGAAGCATGGGGCTTATGATTTTATTAGCAAACCCATCGCGCTGGAAAAGTTAGAGTGTATGGTGGCGCGTGCGATGGCAGATCGTAAGCAGGTTTTGGACCATCGGAACCTTTCATCCGAGCTACCACTGTTAGGGAAATCGCTAGCCTTTCAAAAACTTATGCAGCAAATTTCCCGAGTGGCGCCAGCGAAAACCACGGTGTTGATTACCGGAGAAACGGGGACCGGGAAAGAATTAGTCGCCCATCAATTACACGCGTTGAGCTTGCGTTCCAAGGAAAAATGGGTTCCGGTGCATTGTGCAGCCTTTCCCGCTCATTTGTTGGAATCGGAATTGTTTGGGCATGAGAGAGGTGCGTTTACGGGTGCATTGCAACGTCACATCGGCTGGTTTGAAACGGCGCATAAAGGTACGCTCTTTTTAGATGAAATTGGTGAAATCGATCGTTCGGTTCAAGTAAAATTGTTGCGATTTTTAGAAACAAAATCCATCGAACGTCTTGGAAGTACGCAGTCTATTCCTTTGGATGTACGATTGATCGGTGCTACGAATCGTCATTTGCCAACCGAAGTACAAGCTGGTCGGTTTCGTGAAGATTTATATTATCGACTCAATGTGGTTGAATTGGTGGTACCGCCGTTGCGCGAGCGTATCGAAGATATCGGGCTTTTGTTGCGTCATTATTTGCAAATTTTTTCAGAAGAAAATCATGTGGTGACGCCAGAGCTTACAGATGAGGTTTTGTTGGCACTTCAGCGGTATATTTGGCCAGGAAATGTTCGCGAATTGCGGAATTTTGCAGAAAATATGGTGGTGTTGCATCGAGCGCGCGCTATACGGTTAGAAGATTTGGATCCAAAATTTTTATCGCCGGTTACCACAAGGCTTTCGGAACCAAATGCTTCCGAAAAGGAAGATTTGCAAAAAGCGTTGTTACAAGCAAAAGGCAAGAAAACCGAAGCCGCTCGGTTGCTGGGAATGCCGCGTCGTACTTTTTATCGGAAATTGGAAAAATGGAAATTGTTGTAGGTTTTGTGCAAACATGTTGCAAAAAATACCTATAGAGGAATCGAAGGATCGAGGATAGGGTCCATTTATTTTCAGTTGGACGAGGATCGTAGATTTCTTTTATCATCGATCCTTTTTTTATGAAAGAGGTTTCAGGGGTGCCGATGGACGTCCGATGAAAAATTATGCCTCTTGCATAATAAGTGGGTTTTCTTGGTAATGCTTTTGTGATCCCATCTTGTGGGTGTGACAGCGACATGACTCCCGAAATCCCTTCATCTTCATTGTTAGGATAATTTTATGATCGATAAAATCCGTCCATACAAAGGCACCTGCCCATCTTATCAGACGTTTTTTCGGTTTTACAAAACAAAAAAGCGAAAAATTTCTTTTTCGCTTGTTTTGAAAAAATAAGAAAAGACTTTACTCTAAAGAACCCTTGATATTTTTAGATTTCTTTCCCTTTTTGGGTGCGCTGTTTTCTTTTATTTTTTCCGTTTCTTGCGGTATGGCTTCTGCTGCTTTATCAGCTTCCTTTGAAATTTTTGCTTCTTTTGGTTCTGCTTTGGGAACAGCATCCTTTACAGGCTTCGTTACTTTGACAACCGTTACTTCGAAAATCAATGCCGAACCTGCAGGAATTGCAGGAAGTTCGTACTCACCGTATGCTAAATGATCCGGAATGTACAACGTAATCGAATCTCCTTCTCCGACCAACTGCAAGCCTTCTTTCATTCCCGGAATAACACCACTTAGCGGGAATTTGACCGGATTTTTTTTCGATTCATCGAACACTTTCCCATCGATCAGTTTCCCTTGGTAGAAAATTTCAACCGTATCCTCTTCCTTTGCTTTTTCATTCTTTGGGTTGTCTTGCTTAGTGATCTCGTAGAGCAATCCCGAAGCTGTTTTTTTGACGTTTTTGTTTTCATTGACAAGCTTTTTGGCGTATTCTTCCCATTTTTTGCGATTTTCCGCTGCTTCCTCTTTCATCTTCGCTTGACGCTTTTTTTCATATGCCGCTGCACGGGTTTGTAAGAATTTTTGCATAGGATCCATAATATCACCGAATTTAGCTGGTGGTTCTTTTCCTTCCAGGCTTAATTGAACACCTTCGATGTAACTCTTTTGTTCCTCCACGGACATATCTAGGTTTTTACACCCACTTTGTGCCGTATTCAAGTATCCAAGTACTTTAAAGTACAACGCAATTTGCTCTTTCGTAGGAGCAGCTTCTTCTTTTTGCTCTACTTTTTTAACATCAGCATTTGTTTTTTCTTCCTTTGCTTCTACTGCTTTTACAACCGCCTCTTCTGCAAAAGTAGCAAACGGCATCGAGCAAAAACTAAAACCTGCGAGTAATTTTTTCCAAATTTTCATACTTTTACTTTTTTGTAGAAATGGACGAATGTCAACCATTTTTTTGTAAATCGATGATTTCTTCTTTGGGCAGCCAATACTCCAAAACCGCCGGAATGCGAATGCGGCCATTTCCGCAATGATTGTTTTCCAACATGGCTGCTAGAACGCGAGGGATGGCTAAGCCGGAACCGTTCAAGGTATGGACAAAGCGTAACGAGCCATTTTTTTCGCGGAAACGGATGTTGGCGCGCCGGGCTTGAAAATCGGTAAACCAGCTGCAGCTGGAAACTTCCAACCAACGTTGCTGGCCAGCTGCCCACACTTCCAAATCGTATTGTTTGGCATGCGGAAATCCTAGATCGCCGGTACAGATTTCCATCACACGGTAAGGCAATTCTAATGCTTGTAAAAGATTTTCCACTTCTTTCACCAAAGATGGTAGGGTGTCCCTTCCTGCTTCCGGATGTACCCATTGCACCAATTCCACCTTATCAAATTGATGCAGACGGTTGAGGCCACGAACATCTTTGCCCCAGCTTCCCGCTTCCCGACGGAAACAGGGAGAATATGCGCAGTATTTTTTTGGCAAATCTTCTTCCGAAAGAATTTCATCGCGGAAAAAATTGGTGACCGATACTTCGGCTGTAGGGATGAGATATCCTTCGTCGATCAACTTGCTTGGCTGATTTTTATCATCGATTACCGTCTTTCGTGCGACGTACATCTGGCCTTCTTTGTCTGGAAGTTGCCCGGTGGCAGTTGCGCTGGCCGTATTAACCAATAAGGGTGGTAAGAGTTCCGTGTAACCATGATCACGTGCCTTTTCGAGAAAAAACGCAATCAATGCTCGCACAAGGCGCGCGACGGGTCCGACGTAGAATGGAAATCCGGCGCCCATCACTTTGGTTCCGCGGTTAAAATCGATCCCATTTTCAAACCCAGGTAGTTCATAATGCGGACAACTTCGGGAAAAATCTTCGTTTTCTGGATGCCATTGTTTCCGCTCTTGATTCTCTTGCGACGTTTTCCCAGTTGAAACGGACGGATCCGGAAGATTTGGCACGGTTAACCAAGCTTCTTGAAAAGCGTTTTCATCTGCTTTATGTGTCATTTCTAATGTTTTGGCTTCCTTTGATAACGTTTTGAGCTTTTGAAGAATGGTTTGAAGTTCTGCAGCAGTTTTATCGACTGTGCCCATTTTTTTGCTTTCTGCTTGCTGTTGCGCACGAGCGGCTTCGAATGTTTTACGACTGCTTAAACGTTGTTGATCCAGCTGTCGTACTACTTCACAATCGCAAGCAAAGTGTTTGGTTGCCAATCGTTGTTTGACTTCCTCAAAGTGTTCGCGAAAATAATGAATGTCTAACATATGACCGTTTTTTAAACTTCTGGTGCCCAAGACGGGACTTGAACCCGTAAGCCTTTCAGCACATGCACCTCAAACATGCGTGTCTACCATTCCACCACCTGGGCGACTGTTTTCAATTTATTTCATATTAAGAAGCAGGCAAGTTTATTCTCAGCTCCTTTGTTGTCAAAACCAGGAGCTGTTAGGGAACAAATCGCAGAAAAATGGAATCAGCAAGCCGACATGGAGCCGGCTGTCAGGGTTGAACTGACGACCCCCTGTTTACAAAACAGATGCTCTGCCACTGAGCTAAGCCGGCATGGTACCCGACGGGGGTTTCGAACCCCCAACCCACTGATTAAGAGTCAGTTGCTCTACCGTTGAGCTAGCCGGGCACAAACAAAGCTTATTATGCAACTGAGTCCGCAGAAATCAAGTAAAAAACCTCGTTTCCAATGCCCTTCGTTTTTCGCATAAACGTCGAGAAAATTTTTCTTGTTTGCGAAAAAACTTGCTGATGGGAAAGATATTAAAGTAGACTAAAAAAAATTTTTAAAAAGGAATAACATGAGTGAAATCTTTTGGTTTGTCCCCGTTGCCGGATGCAGTGCGTTGATGTTTGCAGCGTACTTTTATAAACAAATGAAGCAAGAAAGTGAAGGGAATGAAACCATGCGTTCCATTGCGGGTTATGTTCGCGAAGGAGCCATGGCGTATTTGAAGCAGCAATATAAGGTGGTGTTGTTCCTTTTCCTGATTTTAGCCGTTTTTTTGGGAATTTTAGCCTATCGATTTCAGTTACAAAACGAATGGGTTCCGTTTGCCTTTTTAACCAGCGGGTTTTTCTCAGGACTTGCCGGGTTTTTGGGAATGAAAACGGCAACAGCTGCTTCTGCACGAACCGCTGAAGCGGCGCGAACTTCTTTGAATAGAGGGTTGACGGTTGCCTTTCGGAGCGGTGCGGTGATGGGTTTGGTGGTAGTCGGTTTGGCGTTGCTCGATTACTCTTTTTGGTTCTTTGTGCTAAAACATTGTGCGGTAGGTGCTTCGGAAGCCGAACGGGTTTTGTTGATTACGACCACCATGGTTACGTTTGGGATCGGAGCCTCCACAAATGCCTTATTGGCCCGTGTTGGAGGGGGAATTTTCACAAAAGCGGCCGATGTAGGAGCCGATTTAGTTGGGAAGGTAGAGGCGAATATTCCGGAAGATGATCCGAGAAATCCAGCAACCATTGCCGATAACGTAGGGGATAACGTTGGGGATGTAGCCGGAATGGGGGCCGATCTGTATGAATCGTATTACGGTTCCATTATTGCAGCTGCTTCTTTGGGTGCGATTGCTTTCTTTCATCAACCAAACTTACAGTGGAATGCGGTTCTTGCTCCTGCGCTGATCGGGGCATTGGGTATTGTTTTGTCCCTAGTCGGTATTTTTCAAGTAAGGGTTGGGTGTGTAGAATCCGGAAAAGCAATTTTAAAAGCGCTCGATCATGGAATTCATGTGGCAGCGATCGGCTTGGTGATCCTTTCCTATTTCCTTTTGCAATGGTTGGGATTGGGCGTTTATTTATGGGGATCTTTGATTGCAGGATTGATTACCGGTATCGTCATTGGGAAAGCGTGTGAATACTACACATCAGCAGAGTATAAACCGACACGATTGATTTCTCAGCAAGCAGAAAGCGGTGCTGGTCCGGTTGTGATTGGTGGGTTAGGAGCCGGGATGTCTTCTACCATGATTCCAGTGTTTGCAGTAGTTATTGGAATGGCGATCGCCTTTGGCCTTGCTTCGCAATTTCAAGCAACTGCCTTTAATAAAGGATTGTATGGTATTGGATTGGCAGCGGTCGGAATGCTTTCCACGTTGGGAATTACGCTTGCGACGGATGCGTATGGACCGATTGCGGATAATGCCGGTGGAAATGCAGAAATGAGTGGTTTGCCGAAAGAGGTTCGCCAACGAACCGATGCCTTGGATGCGATCGGGAATACGACGGCGGCTACAGGAAAAGGTTTTGCGATTGGTTCTGCAGCCTTAACGGCATTGGCACTTGTTGCGTCGTACGTGCAAGAATTAAAATGCGGCTTAATGCGGATGGGCAAAGAGTTTGTGGAAATCAATGGGGAGATGATTAAAACCAGCGATGTGTCTTTGGTGGAATTGATGCACTTTTTTGAAGTGCATTTGTTGAATCCAAAAGTGTTGATGGGAATGTTCATCGGATCGATGCTGGCTTTTGTCTTTTGCGGATTATCGATGAATGCCGTGGGCCGTGCGGCTTCCAAAATGGTGGATGAGGTCCGCTGTCAATTTCGAGAAATTAAGGGAATTTTAACCGGAGAAGCAAAACCGGATTATTCGCGATGTGTGCGGATTTCTACGGAATCTGCGCAAAAAGAAATGTTACTGCCGGCTCTTTTATGTATTACGTTCCCTTTCTTGGTTGGGATTTGTTTAGGGGTAGCGGGTGTGATCGGCTTGTTGGCCGGAACATTGGCCAGCGGGTTTGTATTGGCGATTTTTATGGCCAATGCCGGTGGTGCTTGGGATAACGCCAAAAAGTATATCGAGGAAGGCCATTTTGGAGGGAAAGGTTCGGAAGCGCATAAAGCCGCGGTTATTGGCGATACGGTGGGGGATCCGTTTAAAGATACGGCCGGTCCCTCTTTGAATATTTTGCTGAAACTGATGACGATCGCATCGATTGTCGGCTCCGGTTTAACGTTGGCATTCCAGTTTTAGAGGATCCCAACAAGTAGCTCGGACAAAAGTTTGGCTTTCTATCAAAGAATCCGATAAGATTCTAGAGTTTGTCGCTTGAAAGCGTCGCGAGGCGTTTTTTGTCCAGTGGTGTTTCGGGCGTACGATACGCACAAGGTGGCTTATTTTGACTTGCAAGCAAATTCTTTGGATGTTTGTATGGTTTTGTGGAATTTTTGGACAATCCGGACAAAGATGGTTTTTACGGAACTTTTGGCGGCGCGTTTGTGCCGGAGTGTTTGAAGGCGGAATTTGAAAATATCACGGCGGCCTTTTTGAACTGTAAGAAGGATGTCAAATTTCATGCCGAATTGAGCGATCTTTATACGCATTATGTTGGTCGACCGAGCCCTGTTTATTTCGCCAAAAATCTTTCCCGAAAGTATGGAGCAGATCTTTATCTAAAGCGCGAAGATTTAAATCATACGGGTGCGCATAAAATCAATCATTGTCTCGGCGAGGCGTTGTTAGCGAAGAGAATGGGCAAGAAAAAATTGATCGCCGAAACAGGTGCCGGACAACACGGTGTCGCGCTTGCAACGGCAGCCGCATTCGTCGGGCTCGAATGCGATATTTACATGGGGGCGGTGGATGTTGCCAAGGAAAAGCCGAACGTGGATCGCATGAAACTGTTAGGTGCAAAGGTAATTTCGGTTACGAGCGGCACGCAAACATTGAAGGATGCTGTTGATGCAGCTTTTGAGGTTTACAGCAAAACTTATCCGGATGTGTTATATGCCATTGGTTCCGTGGTCGGACCGCATCCGTTCCCGATGATGGTAGAATATTTTCAGTCGATTGTGGGGAAAGAAGCGCGTGCGCAATTTACGGAATTAACCGGTAGTTTGCCAGAATGCGTAATTGCTTGTGTTGGTGGCGGTTCCAATGCTCTTGGAATTTTTAACGGTTTCTTGCATGACCCATCGGTGGCGTTGTTTGGTGTTGAACCACTTGGGAAAGGAACCTCTCTCGGTTCACACGCCGCTAGTATCACCTATGGGAAGGAGGGAATTTTGCACGGTTTCAAAAATCTTGTGTTGCAGGATGAACACGGGAACGTTGCGAATGCGTATTCGATCGCCAGCGGATTGGATTACCCCGGCGTTGGACCCAAGCACTGTTACCTGAAAACCATCGGGCGTGTCCATTATGATACTGTTTCGGATGCGGAAGCGTTGGATGCATTTTTTGAACTTTCAAGAACGGAAGGTATCATCCCGGCATTGGAGAGCGCGCACGCGGTCGCTTACGCTGTACGTTTGGCAAAAGAGAAAAAATTCCGCAAGATCCTTGTAAATCTTTCCGGACGCGGCGATAAGGATGTGGAATATGTGTTGGGATTGAAAAGAACCGTTGCGGTTTCGAAATAAGGGCAACTTTCTGCTCTTGGTAAACGGGTTGTCATCAACGGTGGGTTTGGATGCTTTTCGATATAAAGATCCGCCTTCATGTTTTAAACTTGAAGATGTGTCTTGTTTTTTCCCATATTGAGAATGTCCGGAGAGGTGGCAGAGCGGCCGAATGCACAGCATTGGAAATGCTGCATACGTGAAAGCGTATCGGGGGTTCGAATCCCCCCCTCTCCGCCAGGCATAGCAGTGGATTTAGGGGACTTCTTTCGGTTGCAAAGAAGGAATGCTTCTGTGCTGTTTCAAAAACATAATACGCATACAAAAGCCTGCAAGTTATGAAAGAAAAGGCAATTGTCTGTTCTCTACAGGTTTTGGTGATTTTTTATCGTTCCGTTCATTGCTTCCTCCTGTTTGTGCCGGTTTAGGTCCTTCTTCCGAGTTTTTCCGAAATGTAAATAATTTTTGTAAAAATTTTCTTACCTGCGGATGGCTTTCATCCAATTTTTTAATTCCCTCCGGAGGGTTTTTTATGTACTGTATTGCCCCTGTGCATATTTCGCTTTTTATACCTTTTTCATTAAAATTAAGATTACAGCGGCTATCTGCATGCCGAGCTTGTTCCGCTAAAAATTCCAAAAAAGTTTTTTCCTGGTATGCCTCGGTTAAGCGTTTCTCGAGGCAGTCTTCAGGAATTTTGTTGAGCTTCTTCAATGTTAAAAATTGATTTGTTGCGTGCAATATTACTTTTGGATAAACAAGATCTTCAATTGTCCTACGGAATTTATCTTTTAATTTATCATCATCAGCACCACAAACGTATTCTGTGCTAACCTCTATATTTTCATAAGAATGTGGCTTTATCTTTTTATATACGTCTCTCCCCTCTTGATCACGGTCGAGCAAACACGTAATTTTAGGTTTTGGTTCTTTGCTGCTTTCAGTATTGTCTTTAGCTTGATCGTCATCTGCCCTATGGCTGTTGTAAAACGGAAGATGTATGCGCATATTCTGTGCGCCATGAACTGGAATTATGTTAGGGCATTGTAATTGTAAAGCTTCCGCTAAAGTTTGGAGGTAGTTTCGATCGGTTTTACCTTCAACCAAAATATTGTTAGGGAAGAGTTCCCAAGTATCTACTGCGTCGATACCTATGTAGTTTTTTATCAATTTCAATTTTTCGGGTCCGGTACTTGGGCTAATGAAAGTTGTATTTCGATACACTTTTTCCTTCTTCCTGTGCTTTTTGGGGGCAGGGTTGCTTTCCAGGAGAAAAGTTGTGTCTAAATGATGTATATCAATAAAAAAGCTTGAATGTGTTGTTATGATTATACAGTGATTTTGGGCGAGTTTCTTCAGGTTTTGGAAAGTATGTTTTTGCAATTTCGATTGTAAAGATCCCTCTGGCTCATCTATTCCCCATATTACCTTCTTGTCTTTTATTAATTTTGCATAATAAGATATCATGGCAAATAACGCCAATCGTTGATATCCACTCCCTTTCCATTCTAGGTCTAAATCATTTTGATCCTGTAATGTTATGTTTATGAAACTTTCCATCACCTCGATTAAGGACTGAGGAAATGTTATGTTGAATTTACAACCGGAAACCTTTTTTTTAAGAGAAGAATCCTTAAAAAAGGAATGGAACTACTCGGTTAAATTTTTATTGATTTTGTTTACAACCTTCTGGCAATCCTCTTGGAAGTTCTGAAGTCTTTCCCGTGCCTTTGTTTGTCCCCTGTTCTTTTTCATACCTAGTGCAAGGATTTTTTCTGTAAACATTTTCCTAATGAGTTCAGGTAGATTTACATTATTAGCTTCTACGAAAATAAACTGAAACTGGTTTATAATGTTTCTAGCTTTTTCCTGATCCTCCTTCTTCTCGCTTTTGTTTAAGATTATTGTAAGGGTAGCTGGTTTACCTTTGTATACCTGTTTTATGATATATTCTTTTCCCTCATCGTCCTCAAAAGTACCTGTGAAGGTTGTTTGACTTTTGCCGCCTCTTGATCCATGCGTGATGTGATACGGCATATCCTTCTGCGCTTGAAACTGTTTCGGGTCCATACGGAAAAACAAGTCCATCGCTCTTAAGCAATTTGTTTTTCCATTATTGTTGGGGCCACATAAAATGGTTAATTCACCCTTGGTAAATTGTAATGTAACAGGGTCGCTGATGGATCGAAAATTTCGAATTGTAAATTTTTTTAAATAATAAGCCATAAATGAACGAATAAACCGATTGTTGGGGACCCTTTACGCCAAAAGCCACCTATCTGGTCGGGATGACTGGATTCGAACCAGCGACACCTACGTCCCGAACGTAGTGCTCTAGCCAAGCTGAGCTACATCCCGTGTGTTTTTGATTGCATCAAGAAACTGTGGGACCTTTCAAGCTTTTTAATGAGAAGACGTAGCAAAGAGCGGCCGCAGCAGCGTCGGATTCGTCCGGTGGTAAAGGTTGAGGCAGGTGCAAGATTTGTTTAACCATGTGCGCCACTTGTTCCTTGATCGCTTGGCCGTTTCCCGTTGCTGCCTTTTTAATGCGCGCGGGTGAAAATTCCATCACTGGCAGCGATCGAAGGGCAACGGCTGCTAAACATGCCCCGCGGGCAGAGCCTAAAATATGCGCCGTCCGAGAATTTTGCACATAAACGGTTCGTTCAATTGCAACCGCTTGAACGGGAACTTTTTCTAACCACTGCTCGGTGGTAGAAAAAATCTTTCCTAGGCACGCAACGAAGGATTCTTTGGGTGATAAGGTTAGCGTAAGCGAATCGAGCCGTTCCATCGAATGCGCATCCAAAACTTTTAGGAGAAAGAACCCGGTTCCGCGCAAACTTGGATCCACCCCTAAAACGATTCCTCGAAAAGGATGGGCTTGTACCGAAAACGCGGTTGATTTTTTATGTTTCAGCAGCTTCGTCCATAAGACGCGACGATGATCGGTCATGGTTTTTGCTTGGCTTTAGGTGTCCAGGCCGGAATGCGTAATTTCATCCCAATTTTTAAGCTGTTGGCTGATGGTAAAATTGCGCGGTTTGCTTCATAAATCCGATGCCATTGCACCGCGGTTCCGTACATTTTGGAGCTGATCTTGGAAAGAGAATCTTCATGTTGTACGACGTACCATCGATCTTGCTGCATTTCTTCTAGCGCGACCGGGGTAACGTTTTCACCGAATCGTTCATGCGCCGGTGTTTGCGAAAAACGAGCTTGCGCCAGTTGTTTTTTTAACTGCGCGTTTTCTTCTCGCATTCGTTGAAAGGATTCGGTTAATTGTAAAAATTCTGGCGTTTCTAGGGTGCGATTGCTGAGCGGTAACGATCGGGAAAATTCTTTTTTAGCGGTTTCGATCAATTGCAGGACCAATTTCGAGCGAACCCCGTTGGGAGCTTGCAATAAGTATTGTTGGAAATGGTAAATCGACAGGATCGGATCGCGCTTGACGGACAATTGCCCTAGTTGGAAATGCGTTTCCGGGCAATGGATTTGCCGTTCATCGATGAAGCGATTTAAGAACAAAAACGCTTCTTCTGCACGGTTTTCTCGCAAACATTGCTGTGCTTTTTGAAAAAAAGGGTCTTCGGTTTCCAGGCAGGTTGTTTCTTTTTTGCTTGGACCTTTCCCTAAAAAAAATCCAATCAAAAAAAGAAGGCCACCTAAGAAGAAAGCCCAACCGGTTCGTCGCATTCTTTTATCGTGGATTTTTTTGCTTTTGGTTACAAGAAGAAAGGTAAGCAAAGATGGAAATTGGGTCCGATTTATATTTCTGCGATAAAGCGCCACGGTTTTTGGGCCCATTCTTTCCCTGCGTAATTGATTCCGATTCGCGGTGCGGTATGTACCGAAAAGCGTTCGGTGGGTGGTAATAACCATAGCCCTGAGGAAGGTTCGCAAGGTTGTCCGTTTAGAGAACGAGTAACATGAAACCATTGGGTCAGACGACCGGGGCCCGAAACGTTTTGTACAGAGCGCAGTAAAACTGCTGCTGGTTCGTTTTCACGCCCGGTGACCAGGTTTAACATGGCATGTATTCCGTAACATACATACACATACCATATTCCAGGAGGCCCATACATGGGTGCATTGCGATTGGTCCGACCAAAACGAGCATGAGAAGCACCATCTTCTTCTCCCATATAGGCTTCGGTTTCTGTAATTACCTTCATGAAAACCTTCCCTTCCCAATACCGACACAAGCGAAATCCAATCAGTTGACGTGCGACATGAACGGCGGATTGTTGCAAAAAGGATCGATCATACGAAAGATCCAACAATTCGGTTTGTGAAAACTTTTCTCTTTTACGAGGGGAAGAATGGTTTTTCAAAAAAATTTGTCCTTTTTTACGAGCTTTTATCCTCGATTATTTGACTTGTGAACAATTTGTAAATAAGTTTTCCTTGTCGGAGCATGAAAAATCAATTTTCTTGAAAAAGAAACGCGTAAAGACCCTCCTATTGGATAAAAATTTTTGGGAAGAAAATGCTTGTTAAACCTGATTTAGTCTATGAAAAGTTCCATTTGCGAAGAAAAAATCGGGATCAAAAGAGGCTTCCAAGCAAAAGGGTTGTTTTTTGCGAGCATTTGAGCGAAAAATGTGTGAATAAGTCTTAAAAAGTTGCATGAGGAATTTGTTGGAGCAGTTAAAGCAGGAGTTAAAAAATCGCTTGTCGGAAGATTTATACCGTACCTGGTTTCAGCCCTTGCAAGCGGAAGGAGAGTGCGAGAATAGCCAATGGACATTGGTTGCGAACAATGATTTTGCAGCGATGTGGATCCAAGATAATTATCAGGATTTGTTGGAGCAAAAGGTGGCACAGTTCGTTGGGCATCCCGTTCATTTAACGTTCAAAGCGTTACCTATGCAAGAATCTGCGGTTGCGCCTGAACTTCCTTCGGTTCCTTTTATTCCCTCTGAAACCGTTCCTTCCCGTGTATGCAACGGGTTGTCGGCTTCTTATACCTTCGAAAATTTTGTGGTAGGGGCGAACAATCAATTGGCTTACGCTGCTTCCGTTGCCGTTGCCAATGCTCCCGGAAAAGCGTACAATCCGCTTTTTATTTATGGGAATACCGGTTTGGGGAAAACGCACTTAATGCGAGCGATGGGTAATTTTATCCATCAGCATATGGCATCTGCGAAGGTCATGTACCTCACCACGGAACGATTTACGAACGAATTTATCAGTGCGCTTCAAGAAAATCACCTTCCTTCCTTTCGTCGCAAATACAGAAAAGCCGATGTGCTTTTAATCGACGACATTCATTTTTTGGCCAGCAAAGAGCGAATCCAGGAAGAATTTTTTCACACGTTTAACGAATTGTTTGAATCACAAAAGCAAATCGTGCTGTGTAGCGACCGTCCAGCCGGAGAAATTGCGAAACTAGAAAGTCGGCTGGTTTCTCGTTTCCAGTGGGGGTTTGTTGGTGATATTCAAGCGCCAGATTTTGAGACTCGTGTGGCGATTTTGACCCGAAAAGCACAGTCCATGCAATTGACGTTAAGCCCGTCGGTAATTGAATTTTTAGCGCAACGGGTAACGCGCAATGTACGCCGAATGGAAGGTGCCTTAAACCGCATTGCCGGTTATCAAAAATGGATGCATGTGTCCGATTTATCGCTTCATAAAGTAGAAGAGCTTTTGTACGATATTTTTCAGGAAGAATTGGCCTCGCAAGTAACGATTGAGGATATTCAAAAGCAGATTTGTGATTTTTATCACATTACCATGACGGATTTGTTGGGGAAGAAAAGGCCTAACGCCATTGCTTTTCCGCGGCAAGTGGGGATGTACCTTTGTCGCATTTTGACACAATCTTCATTGGAAGAAATTGGGATTGCCTTCGGTGGACGTGATCATGGGACCGTGATTCATGCCTGCAAAACCGTGGAAAATACTTTGCAGCAAGAACCAACCACGCAACGTACGTTGCAATTTTTACAGCAAAAGTTGGTGCGAAAAAATTAGCGTTGGCTTGCAAACGAGGGTCGGAAATTTTCCCTTCGTAAAGAGGTTTTTAAAAATTTTTCCGATAAGATCTTTTTGTTTTTGCAGAAAAACTTGAAAAATTTTTGTTCATTTTTATTCTAAGAACATGTAAAGAATGTAATGACTACGTCTGCTTTTTCTTCTGAACAAATTGAGCAAATTCGTAATTGGATGCCGAAGCTGCATTCCATCGGAGAGCTACAAACAAAAATCAACGAAACGTTTCGAATCCACCTGACGTACTTAGAAACGCGATTTTTGATGGATGATTGGGATTTGCAATTTGCGCCAGAACCGGTAAAGTCGGAGCCAAAAACAACAGCATCTTCCTTGGATCCCATGGAAGGCGAAGTGGTGGAAGAGGGCTTGGTGCGCGTATCGGTCGATCCCGTTATGCGCCCGGGAATGGTTACGAACGGGAGCGTGACGTTTTCGGATGGGAAAACCGCCACTTGGGGATTGGATCGATTCGGTCGCTTATCGTTGCAACCTACCCAACCAGGGTATCGGCCCTCGCAAGAAGATTTAGTACAATTTCAAGCTGCGTTGCAGGAAAAATTGAGCCAGAACGCCGGTCGAGGGCTGGGATTGTAAAAAATTTTTTGTAGCTTCCTTCCTGTTTTTTGCTATTTTCAGAAGAGAATTTTTTTATAATCAAAAGAAAACGATGCAAGTTTATTTGGATGTATTGAGGTACGTTTTGGAACACGGAGAAGAGCGTTTGGATCGCACGGGTGTCGGAACGATCAGCGTGTTTGGGACACAAATGCGCATCGATCTTTCTCAGCAATTTCCGCTGCTGACGACCAAAAAAGTCCATTTTAAATCGATTGTGTACGAGTTGCTGTGGTTTTTGTCCGGTGATACCAATGTTCGTTTTTTGCAAGAACATGGTGTGCGTATTTGGAATGAGTGGGCCGATGAAAAGGGGGATTTGGGGCCGGTGTACGGAGCGCAATGGCGACATTGGAAAGGAGCTGATGGTCGCCTCATAGACCAGATCCAAACTGTGATCGAAGGAATTCAAAAAAATCCTTTTGGCCGTCGGCACATCGTTTCTGCTTGGAACGTGGGAGAATTGGATCGGATGGCGCTACCTCCCTGCCATTCTCTTTTCCAATTTTACGTGCATACAAACGGAACGCTCAGTTGTCAGCTTTATCAACGAAGCGGTGATTTGTTTTTAGGGGTTCCGTTTAATATCGCTTCCTACGCTTTGCTGACGTATATGATCGCACAGGTATGCCATTTGAAGCCAGGAACGTTGATTCATACGATAGGGGATGCTCATATTTACAAAAATCATTGCGAGCAAGTGAGGACGCAATTGTCCCGCAAGCCGAAACCGTTACCGACGGTAACGCTGGATCCAACGATTACCAATATCAATCATTTTACGTTTGCATCGGTTCGGTTGGAAAACTATGATCCGTGGCCTACGATTACCGCTCCGGTTGCGGTGTAATGTTTTGCAAAATGCCTATTTTCAAAGCGATTGCAGCGATGTCCCGAAATCGGGTAATTGGACGGGATCAGCGTTTGCCGTGGCATTTGTCGGAAGAGTTGCAATGGTTTCGGCAAACAACGCTCCATCAAACGCTTGTCATGGGACGGAAAACGTTTGAATCCATGGGATGTCGGCCGTTGCTGGATCGGACCACGTACGTTCTCACGAAACAACCTATAAAAAAGGAGGGAGTTTTCACGATTGCCAACCTTCAGCAATTGCCTGCCTCGATTAAAACGGTGTGGATTTGCGGAGGCGCTACTGTATATGCGCAATTTTTGCCGCAATGTGTAGAATTGTTGCTATCGGTGATCCAACAGGAGGTGGAAGGAGATGCTTTTTTCCCTCCATTCGAAAAATTTTTTAGAAAAGAGGCGATTGTAAAAAAAACAGCGGATTTTGAAGTGCAACGGTGGGTTTCACGGGAAGTTCCGAAAACCTGAACAAAAAGATTTGCATTTTCTTTCGATCGTCTCTAATCTAAAAGAAGTTAATTAATATGTTGCCTTCTCTTGCTTTTCGAAAAATTTCTCCTAAAAGTGTTCTTATAGGCGCATGCCTTTTCTTACAAGGTTGTAGCCTTGATTTTTGGAACTGGAACAAAAAAACAGCGTCAGAACCAACGATTGCTTCCACCACTACCGTAATAGGAGACGGTACGTTGGCTCAGCAGGATGCAGGTATACAACGAACGGAACCGTCGATTCGTGCGGTTCCTCGTCGCCCAGAGCCGAAAGAAGAGCCGGTTGAGGAAAACGAAGTTCCTGAGAGTACTTCCCTTTATGTGGTTTGCAAAGGGGATACGTTAACCAAGATTGCGCGACGCTTTCATGTTTCGGTGTTTCAATTGATGCAAGAGAATCACTTGAGAAATAAAAACAAGTTAAGGGTAGGGCAAATTTTATCGATTCCTCAAGGTGATGATGCGTCCTCTTCCGATGTTCCACCTGTAGTAGAGCCGGAACCGATGAAGGGTGAGCGTTATCGCGTACAAAAAGGGGATACCTTAACTCGCATTGCGCGACGCTTTCGTGTTTCTGTAGAACAGTTGCAACAAGCGAATTCGTTAGCAAATAAAAATAAGCTGTTCGTTGAACAAACGTTGATCATTCCCCAAAATGGATCTTGTAAGGGTTCTTTTTCAGCAAAGGATTCTTCGTCCGGGAAAGGAACCTATTGTGTGCAAAAGGGCGATACGTTAACCCGTATTGCAGCTCGATGTGGAACCACGGTTGCGAATTTGCGAGAATGGAACCATTTAACACGCGATACGATTTACGTGGGTCAAACGTTGGTCGTTTCTGAAACCGGAATTTCTCCAAAGAAGCCATCTACGGTTCCTTCTCCTCAGAAAATAATTTCAGGAGATACTTACCAGGTGCAATCGGGCGATACGCTATGGGGGATTGCAAAACGATGCCATGTATCCGTTTCGGAACTCAAACGGTGCAATCCACAAATGGACCCAGATCGTTTGCAAATCGGGCAGGTTTTATCGATTTGTAAGTCTTCTTCTTCGCCGGTTGCTGCTGCTTCACGTTCGTTGGAGCAAACAGCGGATCCATTTGGGTCAGAACCGAGCCAGGCCGTTGAAATAAAGGAAAAACCGAAAGAAGACGAAGAAAGCGAATTTAAGGAGTTTAAGGATTTGTTTGAAGAAAATAAAGACATGCCGATTCCGATGAACGAGAAGCATGAGTAATTCTCGATCACGGATCGCTCTTCTTTTTTTTAGTTTTGTCTTAACGTTTTACGGTTTGTTGATGCTGCGGAGCAGCACACAACCGCTTCCGAGAGGGAGTACCCTTTTTATCAAGCAATGTATGTGGTGTGGCATCGCTTTTTGTTTTTTTCTTTTTTTTGCCTACATTCATCTACAAAAATTACAGCGTTTTGGCCTTTGGATTGGCATGGGTACCATCGGGTTGCTGATGTTGGTACTCTTGCCAGGGGTGAGTCGTAGCATTAAGGGTTCTCACCGATGGATCGAATGCGGAGGGCTGCGATTGCAAGCATCGGAACCGGCGAAGGTAGGGTTTATTTTATTTTTTGCCTATTTTCTCAGTCATCATATGGAGGAAAATCAAGGCTTTTGGAAAGGTTTTGTACGGCCTATGTTGGTCGTGGGAATTTTTTGCGGATTATTAATCGTGGAGCCGGATTTTGGAACGACGGCGCTGTTTGGTTTGGTAGCGGTTTTATTGCTTTTTATACGCGGTCTTCGATTAGCTTTCCTTTTGCCAGCAACCGTTGTATCTTCCCTTTTGTTTAGTATTGCGGTCTACTGCAACCCGGTACGCTTGCGTCGTATTTTAGCGTTTTTGGATTTAGAAAACAATCGAACGGCTGGTGGGTATCAACTTTGGCAAAGCTTGCTCGCGTTTTCTTCCGGTGGATGGTTTGGATGCGGTTTGGGGCAAGGACGGCAGCAGTTTTTCTTTTTACCCGAAGCGCATACCGATTTTATCGGTGCAGTTTTAGCGGAAGAATTGGGCATTGTTCACGCAGTGATCCTCTTGTGTTGCTTTGGCGCCATTGCCTATGCAGGTCTTCGAATTGTCCGCCAACAAACCGATTGTTTTCTGTTTTACGTGGGATTAGGGGCTGTTTGTTTTATTACTATTCAAGTTTTTCTCAACTTGGGGGTGATCACAGGGCTTCTTCCAACAAAAGGAATTGCGCTTCCGTTTTTAAGTTATGGGGGTTCGAATTTGGTAGCGAACGCCTGTTTAATCGGTTTGTTGGTCAATTTATCGCGCGATTTGTATTCGCCTTTTCGGATGTTGCAAAAATGAACCGAGCGGTTTTTTCAAAAAACATGGAATTTTTGCGCTTCTTTTCTCTTTTTGTCTTTGTATGGCTAAAACCTTCTTGATTGCTTGTGGCGGAACCGGTGGGCATCTTTCGCCAGGGATTGCGGTTGCGCAAGAGCTTCTCGATCGTGGCCATCGGTGTATCTTGCTCGTTTCGCAAAAAGCGATCGATCAAACGTTTTGCCAAGCGTATCCACATTTATCCACCTTGGTGTTGCCGGGGATCGGTTTTACGCGACGGGTTTTTACGTGGCCACGATGCGGATGGCAGGCCTTGAAAAACATTTTTCAATCGTTTCGATGGATGCAAACGTATTCTGCGGATGCGGTGATCGGTTTTGGTGGGTTTACCAATGTAGGGGTGATTGTATCGGCCTTCCTGTTACGAAAACCATGTTTTTTGCACGAAGCCAATCAAGTGATGGGGCGAACCATCCGATGGTTGGGTCGATGGGCCACCATGGTTTATGTACCTCCTTCATTTTGCCAAACTTCTCGCTTGTCTACCAAGCCATGCCCTTTTCCATTGCGAAAAGATTTTAAAAAAATAGATGCAGTTGAGGCTAAAAAACAGCTTGGGTGCGATCCACAAAAGCCTTTATTGGTGATCGTTGGAGGGAGTCAAGGCTCTCAGGTCCTTTCTCAATGGGCCTGTGAACAAGTGAGTCGTTGTGCAGAAAAAGGGATTCAGATGATTTGTGTGACCGGCATGCGTTCTTCTATAAAAAGTCCAACCGGCGTATCGAGCATTTTTTGCCGTTTTCTTCCTTTTTCTCATTCTATGTCTATATTGTATTCTGCAGCGGATTTGGTCATTGGTCGTGCGGGTGCCGGAACCATCGCAGAATTGGCGCGATGCGAAACTCCTTCGATTTTGGTTCCGTTATCAACGGCTGCCGATCATCATCAAATGGCGAACGCTCGCGTGTGGGAACAAGCTGGCGGGTGTTACGTGTTGGAACAATCGAAGCTTTCCGAATTATGGGGAATGGTACAAAAGTTGCTTTCTCAGCCCTCCCAATTGCAAGAAATGGCTTTGCATCTGTATGCTGTATCTTCGGACGATGGAGCAAAAATGTTAGCGGATGATCTCGAACGAACGGTAGGGTGTTCCATTGACTCGTAAGGAAACGAGTTTATACTTTCCCTATGTGGTTCTTTTGCCAAGCAATACAAGCGGATGGTTTGCCTCGGTGGCGTTTGTTCCGATCGCCTTCTTTGTATCATTGTTTGCGAATGTTATTGCAAAGGCGATGTTTCCCTAAGCGATTACTTTGTCTGCAAAATGTTTTTTGTTTTCGTTTGCAGCAGGTATCGACCACAAACGCGCAGTGGTTTGCTTTTTTTCAGGAATTGCATGCACGCTTGCATAGCGGGATGTCATTGATTGTAGCATTGAAACATTTTCCACGAAACGTGCTTTCGAGGGAGCAACAAATGCTTGTGATGCACGCACTGTATCGATTGCAACAAGGGTACTATATCTACCCGTTGTTTCAACCGTTTATTACAACGTTGGGTGTTTCGATAGTGCAATTATTGCATATATCGGAGGTGAAAGGGTATTTCAAACAAGGAATTCAGCAAGTTCAATCGTTGTTGGGAATGAAGATTCAGGTACAACAAAAAATTCGTCATGCACTGATTTATCCTGTTTGCTTGTTTGGGATGCTAGGAACGTTCGGAGTAATTGTTTATACTTTTCTTTTGCCACGATTCGAAGAATTTTTGTACCAACAGAGCATCGCCATCCATCCTGTGATGAAAATCTTGTTGCAACTGAATCATCACATGGAAATGCTTGCCTTCGTTTTCAGTGCGGGAACGGCAATTGCTGTTTTTCTCATTCGTAAGAAAAACATCTCGGTAGTTTTGTTTTTTTTACGAAAAATCGGGTATCGATGGTACCAATATCATTTGTTTGCGTTAAATTTCAGTACGTTGTTAGCAAATCGATTTCCATTATTGAAAAGCCTGCAAATGGCCATGGAGGATCTTTCGGGAAAAGAATTTTTGTTTCAACCAGTTTACCAACGGATTATGGAAGGAGCGATGGTTGCGCAAGCACTAGAGGGCTTCCCGGATGACTTTCGACAATCGCTAGCGGCTGCGGAAGTTCGAGGTGATTTGGTGCAAACGTTGCAGCAATGGTCTCAGCAATGTTATCAACAATATGAAGCATGTTGGATACAAATTTGTAAGTGGATAGAGCCTGTTTGTATTACCGGAATTGCGATTTTAATTCTCGGAGGAATGCTGGTCGCTTTTCTTCCGATTTTACAAACTTTTTTATCGATGAACGGGAATTTGGGATAATGTTCCTTTTTTGAAAGAAGTTGTGTGGAAAGGTTTTGAAATCAAGCGGACGCGAAGAAATCGTTGTGAGCGATTGGGAGCGTTTTCGAGAACTCGAGGATAAAGGTGGCTGAAAACGGGATCTTTTTTCCGCATCTTTCCAGACTTGGAAAGATTGCGGCTGGAAATTTTTTTGTGCGAATGTTGGAAAAACAGCGAAGCAAGAAAAGAAACTGAGAAGCCCCATGCACCATTTTTTGCACATTACCCTACCCCAGCATTCCATACAAAGCAATGCTAATGCGAAGGAAGGTGGCGATAATGCCTTCAACTAAGTGAAACAGTACGGTACGAACAATCGGGAGGTTGATGAGTAACAGCAGGATAAAAAATCCCCAACGTTCCAAAAAAAGTACCGTTTCTTCGGAAAAGCGACAAAGATGTTGAAAAATCGGGAAACCATCCAATCCAGGTAAAGGTAGTAGGTTGAAGGCAATGAGCACCGCATTCAGTTGTAGCAACGTATAAGCGAGCAGCGCGTATTGCGAGCTAGCCGTCAGCACGAAGGAGGCCACCAAGCACAGCAGAAAATTTCCCAAAAGGCCAGCGCTATTGGCGAGCGTCCACTTCCACGGTTTGGAAAAAGCGGTGGGGTTCATAGGAACCGGTTTGCCCCAACCGAACAGAATACCTCCGCCAGTAAAGATGCAAATCAATGGGAAAAGAATGGTCCCTAAAAAATCCACATGAGGGAGCGGATTCAAGGTGACGCGTCCTGCTAGCTTGGGTGTCGAATCGCCGCAATGATATGCTACCCATGCGTGTCCCCATTCGTGCAATACTAAGCTGACCAGCAGCAGGAAGAAGGCCAATAAATGTTTTGCGATCCACGAGGTTTCCATAAAATACATTTACAAAAAGCCGAATATTGTGGCAAGAAAGAATAGGAAAACTGCGTAGGCTTTCCTTTTCTTGAACATCGGAACTACAAGAGCCCTAATTCCATCTTTCCAGCCTCTGAAATTTTCTCTTGAGACCAAGGCGGTTCCCATACCAGCGAGATGTCGACCGATGAAACTCCTTTGAGAAATTCAATGGTGCGGTAGATGCATGAAAAAATGTGTGGGCCCATGGGGCAGCTAGGAGAGGTGAGGGTCATTTCGATGATAACTTTCTTTCCCGGTTCTTGCTGCGGTACAACGGGCTTTTTGGAGAAAATTTTTTGAAAAATCCCTTTTTTTTCAGGCGGCGTTGGTTCATCTTCGCGTAAAGAAATCTGGTACACCAACCCCAAATCTACAATATTGATTTTCATCTCCGGATCGATGACTTGATGGAGCAACTCCCAAATGCGTGCTAATAAGGTGGATTCTTCTATGCCGGCCGCCGATTTCGACGGTGGATGCTCCGAGGTATGATTAGACGGTTCCATTTTTTCCAGGTTAACGAGAAGAGGTTGCAACCGGTGGACAAATTTCTGGTTTTGCTTCGAGCGTTTCCAATGGAAACTCAGAATATCCCGCGAAGGGTGCTTGCAAGAAACTTTGCAAATAGGTTTTTTGCGCGTCTTGGGCCGAAAACCCGCGCGATTGTAAGTAGAATATAGCTTCTTCTGGAAACGGCTCAGTGGCGGTTCCGTGGGAAGCTTCTACGTTTTTATGGGCAATCCACATGTGTGGCAGCATACACGCATGTCCTTTAGGGTGAAGGATATAATTGGTGTTTTGCTGGTGCAACACCGATTGGCTAGCGGTTTCTTCCACATAGCCTTCATAGATTCCTTGCAAGGTACCTGTTTCCCAAATAACCGTTCGAAGGCAGCAATGGGAGCGTGTTTGCGGTGCTCGATGATGAAGGGCCATGGTGGTTCGATACGTATGATTTCCTTCGATGGATATTCCTTCGTTCCAATCGATCGAGGCGCCGGTGGCATTGAGATGAACGCGTGTGGTGATCTCGCAATCGGACGAAAGAGTTCCGTAAAGTGCGTGTTGAATCTGTGCGTGGGAGTCCAATTCCATCACCAATGTTGTTGCATGAAATGTTTGTACATGAAAGAGAGAAGCTTGCTCATGTACGTGATAATAAACCCCTCCGAGTTGTTCGATAAGTTTTACGCGTGCTTGTTTCCCAATATGAACAAACAGAGGATTAGAGGCTTCTCGCGGCGCAAAAGCGAACCACATTTCTGGATCGATGGATTCATGAAAGCAAAAACGATTCGGTTGTTCCCAAATGCCAAAAGGTTGTGATTGTCCAGGTGTGAGAAGCTCTATGGGGACCTTATCCAACCGCATGCGAGACCTCCATTTCAATGAGCCGCTTTAGTTCTACACTGTACTCCAACGGAAACGATTGTACCAAATCGTTCACGAAACCATTCACGCTTAAGCTCATGGCGGCGGAACGGCTTAATCCGCGTTGTTGCAAATAAAACAGTTTTTCTTCATCGATGGACGACACACTGGCTTCATGGCGGATTTGTTGCGTATTGCCCGAGACATCTACGGTGGGTAACGTCCCGGTTTGGCTGTGCTCTCCCAATAGCAACGAGTGGCATTCGGTTCGATTTTTGCATCCGTGACAATCAGGTTTTATCGAAACTTTTCCTCGATAGCCCGCCCAACCGTTGTCGATCGAAATCGATTTGGAAAGAATATTGGAAGTGGTTTCGTCCGCTACATGAAAAATTCGCGTGCCGGTATCTTGCCGTTGTCCTTGATGTGCAATGGCGAAGGATAAGACTTCTCCACGCGCGCGCCGACCTTTGAGCAAAATCCCTGGATACTTAAGTGTAACCTTGGAACCAATGTGTCCATCAATAAAACGAACTTCTGCGTTTTCTTCTGCCCAACCGCGAATGGTAACGGCATTGATCACGTTTTTCGACCAATTCTGTACGGTGATGAATTGCAGTTTCGCATCTTTTTTGACCACGAATTCTACCACGGCTGCGTGTAAGCTTTGCGTATTCCAGATGGGGGCTGTACACCCCTCCATAAAGGTTAATTCTGCACCTTCATCGACTATGATCAGCGACCGTTCGAATTGCCCAAAACGTTCGGTTTGAATGCGGAAAAACGCTTGCAAGGGTTGGGCGACTTTTACGCCTTTCGGAACGTACACAAAGCTTCCGCCGCTGAAGACCGCACTGTTTAAAGCGGCAAAACGATTGTCGGAAGGTGGAACGACTTTCGCGAAGTACGGTTGAAAAACCTTTCGGTACCGATGCAGCCCTTCGTGAGAATCGGTGAAAATAACGCCTTGATCTTGCAAATGCTGCTGCATCTTCGAGTAAGCTGCTTCACTATCCCATTGTGCTTCGACGCCGGCTAAAAACGAACGTTCTTTTTCCGGAATCCCCATTGCTTCAAACGTCGACAGCATTTCTGGTGAAACTTCCGCCCACGTGCGTTTGGGGGTTTGTCCTTCGGCTACGTAATATTGCAGTTGTTGAAAATCGAGGGCGCGAACGTCTTCGGGAACCCATTTCGGCAAAGACAATTGGAAAAAAGTTTTCAGCGCTTGCAAGCGAAATTGCAACCATTCCGGCGCTTCTTTTTTCATTGCGGAAATCGAACGCACCGTTTCTTCGCTTAACCCAAAACCTGTATGGAACGTAGAGCCGTGTGGATGCATGAAAAATGCCTACGGAAGGTTTTGCAAATGCCCATTTTCCAGTTGATGCAAAGCGGTAGGCTGGCAGAGGGTTACAAAGTCTTGGTTGTGGGAGACGAGAAGAAATCCGGTGGTGGATCGCATTTCTTGTATCGATTTCCCAATGCACTGCCGTGCGTCGACATCCAACCCGCTGTCGATTTCATCCAAAAGGGCAAATTTTGGCTGTAGCAGTCGCAATTGTAACCACTCGAATCGTTTTTTTTCGCCGCCGGAAAATCCCTGGTGTACCGAACGCCCGGTGAACGTTTTGGGCAAGCCGACAGCTTCCAGTAACCGGTAGATTTGTTGGTAAAATTCTGTGGCAGAAGCCCCATGGAGGGGATGTTGAGGGAAAAACTTCAACGCGGTCCGCAAAAAATTTGCAACCGTCAGGCCTTCCAATTCGTAAGGCATTTGAAACGCTAAAAAAATGCCAGCTTGCGCCCGTTTTTCAGGAGGCCAATCAACGATGTTTTCTCCATTGAGCTGGATTTGGCCAGATTCGAGTTTGTAGTGCGGATGACCGGCCACGCATTGCAACAATGAACTTTTCCCGGCGCCATTAGCGCCCGATAGTACATGAACCTCTCCGGTGGATAGGGATAACTCGAGGTTTTCAAAAATCGTTTTCCCCTCTCGGCGAAAGGTTAAACCCTGCAACGCAAGTGTTGCTTTCATGATTTTATACAAAAATCCTTTTGCGCATTGTCAATGCTTTTCCCTTGCTTCAATCAAAGCAAAAAAGGAAAAATTTTCCGATAAAAGAAATTTTTTCAAAAAAAGCTTGCGTTTCCCAAAAATGCTTTTTTAACTAGTCTTGTATGAAAAATATTTTGAACATAAAAACCATCACCTTTTTCAGTGCATGCTGCTTGTCTGCTTCATTTGTGCAAGCGGATTTCAGAGAAGAGGTTGTAAAGGAGTGGTTCGACCGGAAGATGATAGCGTTGCAATCTACTACGGTTAGGGCGGAGGATGTTGAATACTCGAAGGGGGTATGCTACCGGTGGTTGTGGAAGTGGTCCATGCCAGAAGTTATGAAGAATGATTGTTCTTTTTGTAAGTTTGTAGACTCTTCGATTGAAGCATTGCAATCGCAATCAGGGCTGTCACAGTGGAAAGAATCTGCTTTTCAGCCGAAAGACATAACAGAAGCCTTAGCAGAGAGATTGAAAGAGAAGTCGCACATTGTTGCTGTCCATATATACCCTATAAAAGATTATGATTCTTTGGTCAAAGTTGTTTTTGAAAAAATCCAACTTATTTATCAGTCTTTTGCGGATAAGATGAATCAATTGATGAAACGCCTTCAAGAAGCCAATCAGGTTGCATCTTCTTCTCAGCAAAAGAAAAGTTTATTGGCCAAGTGGGAGGAAATCAACGCTTTATTAAAAGAAATCGATTCTTTGCAGGAAACGATAAAACATATAAGCCACTTTGACGATGGCAATAACGGGGATGATGACAATGATGATGTCTTTGATGCTTATGGTAACTTTATTACCGATGATATGAGGGAGGCAAAGCGACAAAAGTTAATTTCTAGTCGAGTGTCGAGTCGGGTGAAGTCCAGTGTTGTTTGGGAAAACCTGCAGTTTGCGGTGTCTCAGATTTCTCTTGTAAAGGAAGAGAAGCAAGCTTCCGAAAAACAGTATGATGTTGCGGGCTTGGATATGAACAAAGTGAAGTTTGAGACCCCCTATGGGCAGAAAGAGGTTCGAGAAAAACAAGTGGTTGCTTGTATAAAGAAGCAAGCGAACCTTTTTCACAAGAAACTTTTGGCATGGAAAGAGAGTTTTTTTAGCAAGATGATGAGTACGTGCACGAAAAAAATGGATAAAACTGAAGAGGTTTTTAGCAATTTTTGGGGCTCAGAGGATTCAGATTCGGAAGAGGAATCGGCAAAGAAAGTTTCAAACCCATCTCTCGTTGCAACTTGTAAGAAAAACTTATTTCAGTATGATCTTGGGTCTTTGTTGGATCAACAATTTTCCTCTCTTGCCGCACAGTTTTCGGACCAATTGAAAAGTTTAAAACGAGAAAATGGGATTCAGATCCGTCGGGAATGTCGAAAGGCAATCACTGATGGCCAGGTAGAGAAATGGAAGTCAGAATGTAACCCTGTTGTTGCATACATGCAAGCGTGTGATGAGGTCCTGTTATGTCAAGCTGAGATGTGCGACTGGATAAGAGAGAGAGAAATGCAAGAATCGGGGAATGATCTAGAAGCTGATCGAAAAAAGGCTAAAGAATGGGATCAAGCATATCAAGCAAAGGTAGCTGAGGCGCAAAAAGCGGAAAAGGATTTTCTGAAAATTTTAGACGAGGATCCGAATAATTATTACACAAAACAATCTGTGATAGGAGGATGTGGTAACGTATTGAAAAGAATCGAAAAGGTGGCAGAACCTTTATACAATCGTTTGGTTGATTATGGATTACTGACAAAAGAAGAAATGAAACCGGCTGACAACCAGAAGGAAATAGCGAAAGATCCTTTTCTAGTAAAGAAGGACGTTTTTTCTTCGCCTCAACCGCAGTCAGCGAATTCGAATGTTGCACCAAGCGGTCGGGTACGGCGTACGAAAAAAACGATGGAAGCATTTCAACAGAAAGAAGAAGAGAACAAGTAAGGGTGTCTGCTAGTGAGTGTTTTCTCTTGATATTTGAGCGTTTGGATTGTTGAGGGAGTTCGTTAGTGGGAGACTTTCTTCCTTGCCAAAAAGGTCGGTTTTGCCTTTGATAAGGGTACAATGTGGAGTAAGGTAAAAAATTCTTTTATCACCGGCTTATTGGTTTTAACCCCGTTGTGCGTTGCCTTTTTTGTTGCGCAGTTTTTACTGGAAAAAATTGGGCGGCCCGCAAGTGCCTTGTTTTTTAGCTACTGGAGTGATTTCCTACGTGCACAACGGGTCGAATGGCTGGCAAGCTTGGTGGCGATGTTTATCGTCCTCTTTCTCATTACATTATTTGGTTGGCTCTCTCGATTCTTTTTGGGGCGTGCTTTTTTAGGGTTTACCGAGCAGTTGATCCAAAAAATTCCTTTTATCAATACGGTGTATGCGACCGTTAAGCAAATCGTGGATACGTTTGGGAAAAACAAACAAGCAATTTTCCAAAAAGCGGTTTTGGTACACTTCCCGAGTGAACATCTTTACTCTGTCGGATTTTTGACGAATCGCGCTAGCGGCGAAACGCAAAACAAAACCAAGGAATCCGTTTGCAATGTTTTTGTTCCGACCACGCCGAATCCGACTTCAGGTTTTTTGATTATGGTTCCTGAGGAAAAACTAATTGTCTTGGATATGTCGGTGGGCGATGCGATTAAATTAATTATTTCGGGAGGTGCCGTTACGCCAGAAGCCTTGGGTGTTGCGTCCCCAAAATCCTTTTCTCATGACCAGCAACCGGTGAAAAGTTGATGAAAAAACCCCTATGATACATCCTGTCGGTTTGAGTTTTTTGCGCGGAATTCTCTATTTTTTCTTTTTTATTGCGTTGCATGTTTGGATTGTGAAAAGCATCGCAAAGCTGCAGAAACGTTTGCAAGGGCTTACAGCTATGGCGACCGATCCACAGATTCGTTCGCTTCGGTTCCAATTGTATGGGTTGTGGTGTGTTTGGTTATTAGGAATTTTGGCCAAATTGTTGTCCTTGGAACCCTTGCTTCTGGTGAGCAAAGCGGTCGCTTGTTTTGTTTTTTGCCTTTTATTGGGAGAATTTTTCGTGTTGATCCTTCGTATCGGTTGGAAACGGCGTTTCCAGGGTGAAGAAGCATCGATGGGCGTTTTTCGAAAATGGGTACGGTTGGGTACAGGATGCCTTGGAATTTTAACTGCTATGAGCAATTTGGGTTATTCGCTCAATGGGGTGTTTACAACCTTAGGGGTCGGTGGGGCCGCGATTGCCTTTGCTGCACAAAAAACGCTTGCGGATGGCTGGTCAGCTTTATCCATTGTTCTTGACCGGCCTTTTCGAGAAGGGGATTGGATCGTGCTGCCGAAAGCGAATATTGCGGGGCAAGTTATTTCAATCGGAATTCGTTCCACGCGCTTACGTACCGAGCAAAACTCTTATTTGATCATTCCCAACAGTGTGTTGGCGGCAGAGTGTATTGAAAATCAAGGTCGAAAAGGGTGAAATTTCTTTCGTTTGCAAGAGTTGACGCAAGCAATTGGTAACCATTTTTATCGAAGGGCGAACCGAAAACTTCTTGCGATCGTGCAAGAACGGCTGTTTTAATAAGTCCATGTTGGCTCTTTCTTCCATTCTTGCTTTGTGGAAAGATTCGCAACCCATTTATATCGTTACGCATGAGAGGCCGGATGGTGATGCGGTTGGCAGTCAGGTTGCTCTGACCCTTTATCTTCGGCATTTACAGGTACCCGCATTTGCTTTTTTAACCGATGATCTTTCGGAAACCTTTCGGCCATTTTTCCAAAATGTTCCTACGCAATCGCTTTCTGAGTTTTCTCGACAAGCTCATTGGGTGGCTGTAGATGCTGGAAATCCGACGCGTGTTGCCGAAGCGGTACGGTCGTATCCTTTTACATTGGTGATCGATCATCATCCAGAAGAGCCTGAAAATCTTTGCTGGGGAAGTTTTCGGCTTATTCAGCCGCAGCAATCTTCTACGTGCGAGCTGTTGCTCGATTTCTTTACAGCCAATGGTTACCGTATGGATTGCCCTGCGATTCAAGAAGCGTTGTATTTGGGATTGATGAGCGATACCGGAAATTTTTCCAATACAAATACGACGGCTGCTACATTTGCTCACGCGGAACAATTGGCACGCGCAGGTGTTCGACCGTATCAACAAGTCCAACGGCTGTACAAAAACAAAACGCAGGTGCAATGGCAACTATACAGCTTATTTTTACGTCGCGTGCAGGTTTATGCAGAAGGCGCAGTGGTGATTTCGTTTTTAACCGAAGCAGATTACGCTCAATTAGGGGCAACGCGCCAAGATACAGAAGGTTTTGTGAATCAATTGTTGCTTTTGAAAACCGCAAAAGTTGCAGCATTTCTTGAAAAAAACACTTCTTATCTCAAAGGAAGTTTGCGTTCGTGCGATCCTGCGTATCCAGTTCATACGGTCGCGAAACATTGGGGAGGATTTGGGCATCGTTGTGCAGCAGGGTTTCAGTGCGAACCCAACCAGTTCTCCATCGATGATTTGGTGCAACAATTGACCGCGACGATTGCATCGAAGGCTTGAAAAAATGGATCAACGGGAACAAACGTTCGAAACTTCCGTTCTTCCTGCAAAACCGTGGGTGCATTCTGCCTTTCCATTCACGCGCGCAGCGGCGCGTACAGAGGTGGATGGTTTGTTGCTGATCGATAAGCCATGCGGTTGTACTTCGTTTGATGTGATCCGTCGATTGAAGTACGTTTTTGGTTTTTCAAAAATTGGGCACGCCGGTACGTTGGATCCGCTTGCGACCGGATTATTATTGATCGTTTTAGGAAAAGCAACGAAAGCTTCGCAAGCGTTGATGTGCGGAGAAAAAACGTATGAGGGGGTCCTTCATTTGGGAGTCGAAACCGATACGTATGACCGAGAAGGGGCGGTGGTGGCTACCCAACCGGTGGAGGGCATAGATGAAAAACAAATTCAGAAAACCTTTCAAACGTTTGTGGGGGATCAATATCAGCAACCGCCCATTTTTTCTGCGAAAAAAGTCAAGGGAGTTCCTTGTTATCGGCTGGCGCGCAAGGGGCAATCTGTGGAAAGGAAGCCGAATTTTATCACCATTTTTCAGTGCGATTTATTGCGTTACGAAGTACCTCGTGTATCTTTTCGAATTCATTGTTCTAAAGGGACCTATGTTCGTTCTTTTGCGCATGAGGTAGGGGTCCGATTGGGATGCAGTGGGCATTTAGCTGCTTTGCGACGCACGCAGAGCGGTTCGTTTTCCCTTTCGCAAGCGATTGCCTTGGATACGTTGTTGCAAAACCCTTCCCTCCTTCCGCAAGTGCTTCTTCCTTTTGATTCGATCAGTTAATAGCCTATCGTCTTCGGAAATTTTATGGAGACCATATTGGCTGCATTTCTATCGAACGCTGTTTGAAGCCTTCGACAAAATCTACTTTCCCCTTGAGAAAAAGCGGTAAAATCGCTACCGTCTTTTTATGGGAACGCTGCTGCGTCCGGTTCATGTTGCTCTCGGTGTTTTTGATGGAGTACATCGTGGCCACCAAGCATTGCTTCGCCAGGCTGTTCAAAATGCGCGGCGCTTACAGCAAGCGTCCGCGGTATGTACCTTTTATCCGCACCCTCAACAAATTTTACACCCTTCCCGTGCACCTTCTTTGATTTATCCTCTTCCGCAGCGCCGATGGTTGTTGCACCAGTTCGGTTGCGAAATCGTTTGGGTGCAACCGTTTGATGCTACGTTGGCGAGCCAAACACCGGAGGAATTTTTGAAAAAATTGCGGCAAATTTTTCCATCCTTGACCGCATTGTACGTAGGGGAAGATTTTCATTTTGGGGCCCATCGCTGTGGAGATACGGCTACGCTTCAAGCGCTTTGTGCCTCTCATCATGGTTCGTTGTTCGTTTGTCCGACGCTTTATGAACAAGGAGAAAAAATTAGCAGCACGCGTATTCGGCAAGCGCTGCGGCAGCAACCAATTTCCATTGCGAATCACCTGTTTGGTCAACCCTATCACTGTATTGGAATGGATCGAGGTTCTTTTTTCTCCATTCACCAGGAATGTATTGTAAAAGACGGGACCTATGCTTGTCGCTTGCAGAATCGACGCGGATCTCAGTTGCTGAATGCACAGGTTTCGCAGGGGCGCATTCGGTTTTTTAAAGATCGCAAAACGGCACCGTTACCGGGTGCTTGCCGATTGTTTTTCGAACACGATTGTTAACGTGCGTTACCCATTTGGAAGGTTTGGTTTTATTTGCGCCTTTACGCTGATCGGAGCACAAGGGATTTTAGCGCCGCGTTCCTATCTCGATTGGGCGCTGTACTTCGGATGTTATGGGTTATTTTTACGCGGTACGTGTACACGCCTTTCTGCAAAGTCTTTTTGGGTTCCCCAATTGTGCAGTTTGGGTATTGCGGCTTGGATGATCCATACATGTACTTATCTTCCGAAGCATGGATGTTACCAACGAGGTGTTTTCCAATTTGAAAAATTGTTTCGTACGCAGCCGGGTCGTGTCGGTGGTTTCGGAACGTTAACGTTGGCTAATAGAACAACGATTCCTTTATATGTCCATGCTCCATCTACGGAGGCAATCGTTTGGAAAGATACCCAACCTTATCGTTTTTCCGGATACCTACAACCACTGCGCAATCCGTTTCGAAGCTCGCAAAATTTTTCGTTTTATCTTTGGTCACGCTTCCTTCGTTGGCATACAACGCGTGTATCTTTGTCACTGGTACCGGAACCATCGCCACCAAATTGGCTACAACGTTGTCGGCAAAGCCTTTTTACGGCGCTTACGACGAAAGAGGATCGTTTGTCTCGTATTTATCGCGCGATTTTAATGGGGAAAAAAGAAGAGCTGACCAAACGACAAATTAAGCATTTTTTTTATACCGGGACCATGCATTTGTTTGCGGTGAGTGGTTTGCACGTAGGCATTGTGAGCACCTTTTTCTTTTTTGTGGGACGATTGCTATGCCTTCCTGCCTGCTTCCGCTGGCTTCTCACGTGCGGCGGCGTTTTTCTTTATGCTAGCATGGTTGGGTTTAGCCCCTCTACCGTACGAGCTTCGTTGATGGTTGGATTTGTCCTTCTGGCACAGTTGTTTTCTCGTCCCATCAATGGACGCAATGCTTTTTTCAATACCATTGGGCTTACGTTAGCTTGCAATCCGTTTGCATTATGGGATGTTGGTTTTCAATTATCGTATGGGACCGTCGCGAGCATTTTGTGTATCGGAATTCCGCTTTCTCAATGGTATGCGCGTTGTCAAAAACAACCGGTATCTCCTTGGCGTTTAACCTTGATTGTTTCTTTTGCGGCGAGTCTTATGAGTAGCTTGTTTTCGATTTACTACTGGAATTTGTTTAGCCCGTGGTCATTTCTGGCGAATTTATTTTTGATCCCTTTCGCAAGTGGAATTGTTGTTTTGGGAATGATTTCTTGGTTGATTTCCTTGTTGGCACCGCCTCTTTTCCCGGTGATCGAATGGCTTTCACGCATAAGTCTTTCTTTTCTTCTCAACAGTGTCGAGATGTTGGAAAGGCTGCCGGGTGCGATGGTTCACGTTTCCATGCCACCTCGAATTTTTGGCTTTTGCTTGTTTGTATTTGCTTGGATCATCGCACAACCAGGCAGGCAAGAAGAAAAACTTGTGGTTTTTTCAAAAAACAATTAAACTACTACTAACGTTGGTCGCTTCTTATGAAAGATGTTGCTTCTTCCGTGCTTACAAAAAATACCCTTAAAGAGGCAATTGTGCGCCATTTGCACCAAACGATTGCGCGAAATGAAACCGATGCAACCCTTCACGATTGGTGGCTTGCTAGTTGTTATGCCGTTCGGGATTATTTACTGCAACGGTTAACCGAGAGCCAAGAAGAACAGGTCGAAAAGGATGAGAAGCGCGTTTATTATTTTTCACTCGAATATCTTATGGGAAGGATGCTCCATACCAATTTGGATAATTTGTTGTTACAGAGTACCTTCCGCGCTGCCTTACAGGAGTTGGGACAAGATTATGATCAATTGCGTTTGGAAGAAGATGATATGGGGTTGGGAAACGGTGGTTTAGGACGATTAGCAGCTTGTTTCATGGATTCTTTAGCGACCTTAGACTATCCGGCGATTGGGTACGGAATTTTGTACGAATTTGGCCTTTTTCGGCAAGCGATTACGAACCATCAGCAAGAGGAGTTGCCGGATCATTGGTTGCGCTTTGGGAATCCATGGTGTTTTATTCGTCCCAGCCGGACGGAAATGGTTCAGGTCGGTGGACATGTCGAAACCATTTGTACCGATACAGGGGATCTAAAATCCTGTTGGGTGGATGCAGATACCCTCTTAGGGGTTCCCTGGGATATCCCGGTCGTCGGTTATCGAGGGAAAACGGTCAATTTCTTACGTTTATGGCAAGCGCGCGCTTCGCAAGAATTCAATCTAAAAAAATTCAATGAAGGTGGGTATATTCAATCCGTGCGTGAAAAAGCGTACAGTGAGACGGTTTCCAAAATTCTTTACCCGAATGCAAAATTGGAAAACGGAAAAAAGTTGCGTTTAATCCAGCAGTATTTTTTTGCCTCCTGTTCTTTACAAGATATCCTTCGTCGGTACAAAGCGAATCATCAAACGTTTGATGAGTTTCCTAAAAAGGTCGTGATTCAGCTCAATGATACGCATCCGTCGATTGCGATTCCGGAATTGATGCGATTATTGATCGATCAAGAAGGTTTTTCATGGAAATCCGCATGGAAACTTTGCCGATCCGTGTTTGCCTACACCAATCATACCTTATTGCCGGAAGCATTAGAGCGTTGGAGCGTTCCGATGATGCGCCTTCTTTTACCGCGGCACTTGCAGTTGATTTTTGAAATCAATCAGTGGTTTTTAGATCATGAAGTGGAGGCACAATGGCCAGGAGATAATGATAAAAAGCGAGAATTATCATTGATCGAAGAAGGAGATCCGCAATATATCCGCATGTCGTATTTATCGATTGTGGGCAGTTTTTCCGTCAATGGGGTTGCGCAATTGCATACGCAACTGTTAAAAAGTCGCCTTTTCCCGAACTTTCATACGCTCTATCCAAAGAAATTTAACAATAAGACCAACGGAATTACCCCAAGGCGGTGGTTACAATCTGCCAATCCTCGATTAACCCACCTCATTACGAAACGGTTAGGGCATGATCGTTGGTTGACCCATCTTGAGCAATTGCAACCCTTAGAAAGGTACGTGGAGGATGACACCTTTTTAAATGAATATGCATCGGTGAAACAAGCCAATAAGGAGGATTTTGCGCGATATGTTCAATCTTCTTTAGGAATTTCTATCGACCCCAAGGCGCTTTTTGATGTGCAAATCAAGCGGATTCATGAGTACAAACGGCAGCATTTAAACTTACTGCATGGCTTAAAAAAGTACTTCGATTTGTTGCATGGTGTAGCTCCGGTGGTCCCGCGCGTGATTTTATTTGCCGGAAAGGCTGCGCCGGAGTACGTTTTTGCAAAAGAAATGATTCATGCAATTCATGTTGTGGCGCAACATGTGAATCAGGATGCTCGCATCCAAGGAGCGCTGAAAATCATTTTTTTGCCCAATTATAGCGTATCATTGGCAGAGCAAATCATTCCGGCTGCCAATCTTTCGGAGCAAATTTCAACGGCTGGCAAAGAAGCTTCGGGGACAGGAAATATGAAGCTAGGGCTGAATGGTGCCTGTACCATTGGGACGCTTGATGGTGCGAATGTAGAAATGTTGGAGCAGGTTGGTGCGGAAAATATGTTTATTTTTGGTCATACCGTGGAAGAATTGGAAACCTTGCAGCAATCCGGTTATCATCCGTATGATTGGTATCAAAACGATCCGGAGCTAAAAATCTTGCTGGATTGGATGGATGCGGATTGTTTTGAAGATCATGGGCATTTTCCCCTTCGCATGATTCGCAAAAATTTGTTAGAAAGCGATCCATTTTTTGTCTTGGCGGATTTTCGTTCGTACTGCGAACAACAACAGCTCTGTGAACGTTGTTATCAACAAACACGTTCATGGACGCAGAAAGCGTTGCTCAATACGGCGCGTTTGGGCTATTTTTCTAGCGACCGAACGATTCGAGAATACGTGCGGGAAATTTGGAAATTATAAGGATTTTAGCGGATTTTTTAAAAAAGGCGCTTGGTGGCCCTGCTTGTTTCTTTTTATATAAAAGAGAACTGTTACGATTTAGGTGATGTTTCTTTCAATATCACTTCGACCGGTGCATGATCCGAGCCGTTGACCTGAGAAAGAATTTTGCAGGAAGAGAGGAAGGGTAGCAAGGGAGGAGAGGATAAAAAATAATCAATCCGCCAACCGATGTTCCGCTCGCGCGCGTGCATGCGATAAGACCACCAAGTATAACATTTCGGCTGTTGAGGATGGAAATGTCGAAACACATCGACGAAGCCAGCTTTTAGATGCTCCGAAAAAGATTGTCGTTCTTCATCAGTGAACCCTGCATTTTCATGGTTGTGTTGAGGATCGAACAAATCGATCGGCTGATGCGCTACGTTGAGATCACCACACCAAAGGATCGGTTTGGTTGCTTCTAACCGTTTCAAGAAAGAGCGGATCGCGGTATCCCAGATGTGTATACGGTACGAGAGGCGTCGTAAATCGTTTTGCGAATTAGGAACATAGGTGTTAATAAGAAAAAAACGAGGAAATTCTGCGACGATAATACGTCCTTCCGGATGTTCCGCATCGACATCAAGGTAGCGTACCCCCAAAGGGGAAATTTGTGAAAAAATGGCCGTTCCCGAATAGCCCTTTTTGCAGGTACAATGATGAAAGAACGTGTGAGAAAACCCTTCTATGACGGGGCAGCTTTTTTCATCTACGCGTGTTTCTTGTAGGCATAAGATGTCCGGTTGATGTTCCGCGACGAATGAATGAAAATTTTTTCGCAGAATCGACCGAAGCCCATTGATGTTCCATGTGATAATCTTTAACATCCTAGGAAAGCGGAATCCCAGGCATTTGCGTCTCCCAATCCGCTGGCTTTCCCCATGGCAAGCAAGATTGATCAAGAGATTTCGAGGTATTTGCGCATCCTCCTAGCATCAGAAGAGAGAAAATAATAAAACAAGGGAATAAGAATTTCTTTCGCCGTTTCATATAAAATAGTTCGTTGCAGGTCATGAAAGGTGGGGGATTAAGCCACATCGCCTTCACAGTGTATTTGATACGTGCGTTGCGTCAAGGAGGAAGCGTTGTTTCGCGTTAAGCGTTGATTGGCGGTTAAATATTCCAAAAGTTTGAAAATTTCTTCTGTTTGTTCTGGCAGGAGCAATGCATGCGCTAAGTCTTCTGCAGTGAACGATTGTTCGCGGTGGGTACGCAGATAAGTCAGTAACTGTTGTTGAAGGTGCAAGTATCGTTGAGCAGCTTTTTTCCCTGCTTCCACTCCCGGTTGATGGTACGCATTGACGCCGATGAAGGTTGCGTAAAAACCTACTGTGCGCTCGAATAAAGCAACCAAGGCACCCAGCGTGTACGCATTTACTTGGGATAGGGTGATGGTGATGGAGGGTCGTTGCACTTCTGTCAACGCTGCTCGGGTTCCCAAGAAAAATCCTTCCAAAAAATCGTTGCTCGTGAGGTCCGATTCAACGTGAACGGACGAAGGATGGGTTGCCGCTTGTACTTCCAGAAATGTAACCAATGCGTCGTTTAATCCATCGCGCAGCTGTTGTACATACGCATGTTGGTCCGTCGAACCCTTATTCCCGTAAACCGTTAAGCCTTGGTGTACGATACGCCCGGATACATCCTCTTTTTTCCCCAGCGATTCCATGATCAGTTGCTGCAGGTATTTTGGGAAAAGTGATAGCGTGTCTTTGTAGGGTAAAAAGACCAAATTCCGTTTCCCGCAGCCGTCCGTGCCGGCATACCACGCAAGTGCCATCATCAAGGCGGGGTTTTGAAATGTATAGGTTCGGCGCGTAAGGGTATCCATCGCCGCGGCTCCTTGGAGAAGAGCATCCGTGTCGATTCCCTGCAAGGCTGCTGGAAGTAATCCGACATGGCTCAAGAGGCTTGTACGTCCACCAACCCAATCCCACATGGGGAACGAAGCTAACCAATGTTCGCCTTTTGCGACCTCATCCAATGGACTTCCTTCGCACGTAATCGCTACGGCGTGTGAAGGAAAATGCAATCGTTGTTCTTGAAAAATGGCGCGAATTTCCATTAATCCGTTGCGTGGCTCTGGTGTACTTCCGGATTTTGAGGTGACAAGTACAAGGGTACGGTCCCAATGAGGATCGAGACGGTTTCGAAGGCGAGCAACTCCATCAGGATCGGTGTTATCCAAGAAAAAGGTTTGGAGTCCATTGGCTCCATCGACCAGTGCGTCGGTGAGTAATTGAGGACCTAAAGCGGATCCGCCGATGCCAATACAAAGAAGGTTTTGGAAGGGGCCCTGCGGGCTTTGGATCGTACCGTTGCGAATGGATTGTACGAATGTTTTTCGTTTTTGTTTGTTTTCTTGTAGCAAGCGACGAATCGGTTCGTTAGGCGCTAAGTTAAAGTTGCGTAACCAATAATGCCCTACCTGTCGATGTTCATCAGGGTTGGCGATACTGCCAGCTTCAAGATCAGCCATCTGGGCAAGCGCTTGCGCAATTTTCGGCTGCATGGATTCGAAAAACGAGCATTGAAAAAACACCTTGCTGGTATCCAGCGATAAAGGAAGCGGTGATAAATCAAGAAAATACGATTGAAAAGTTTCCCACGTCATAAAAGAGAATTAGGGCCCAACGACCGGCGGAGGCTGAGTTGCAACGTTTTTTGTTGAACATATAAAAATTTTTACAATGATTGGATTCGTTTTTCTACATCGGCTTGAACCCATTTTTTCAAGGCATGGATACGTTTCTTGGTTTCTTGTTTGATTTTTTCCAAATCATCGCTGCGTTTGACAGGCGCTTCACCGAATAGGTAAAACTTGATTTTAGGTTCCGTTCC